>DAHUXU010000324.1 GCA_027307005.1 Gemmatimonadota bacterium | reverse complement strand
GTCGCCGGCGTCGATGACGCGCGAGATGTCGAGCAGCAGTCGGATGCGTGCGCCGGACTTGGCGACGCCGACCAGATAATCGGTGTGCGCGCCAGCGCCTAACGGAGGCGGCGGCGCGATGTCGGCGGCGCCGATGTCGGCCACTTCGGAGACGCGATCCACGAGCAGGCCCACGTGCGCCGCGTGCGCGGCTACCACGATGATGCAGCTCGTCGGTCCGGGCTCGCACGCCGGCAACTCGAACTTCCGGCGCAGATCGATGATCGAGATCACGCGGCCGCGGAGGTTGATGACGCCGCGGACGAACGGCGGGGTGCGCGGAACGCGCGTCATCGGAAGCACGCCGATGATCTCGTGCACGGCGAGGATTTCCATGCCGTACTCCTCGTCGCCGAGAAAGAACGTAACGTATTTTCCTGCCGCCGCGCTCATGCGACCGCCTGCGTGCCGGTGAACGGTTGGGCGCGCCGCGCGAGCTCGAGCACCTGCGGCACGTCGAGGATGAGGCCGACGCGGCCGTCGCCCAAGATCGCGGCGCCGGCGATGCCCGGTACGTCGCCGATCCCCGCGCCGACGGCTTTGGCGACGACTTGCTGCTGCCCGAGAATCGCGTCCACGAGCAACGCGCAACGGCGCTCGCCGGCGCCGACGACCATGAGCAGCGCCGCCGTCGGATCTTCACACGCCCCGTCGACGCCCAACAGCGCGTGCAATCGGACTAACGGAAGCACGTCCTGCCGCAGGCGCACCATCTCGCCGCGGCCGCCGACCGTGCACAGCGCGCTGCGCTCGGGGCGGAAGCTCACGACGACGTTCGTGGTGGGCACGATGTACCGTTCGGCGCCCACGCGAACGAGCATCCCGTCGGTGATGGCCAGCGTCAACGGGACGCGGATCGTGAACGTCGTCCCCTGGCCCGGCGCTGATTGGACGTCCACCCGGCCGTGGAGCGCCCGGATGTTGCGTCGCACGACGTCCATGCCGACGCCGCGCCCGGATACGTCCGTGACGTGGTCGGCGGTCGAGAGGCCGGGCGCGAAGATGAGATCGAGCACATCCACCTCGCTGGGCTGCTCGCCGGGCCGGACGAGCCCGCGCACCTGCGCGCGCTCGAGGATGCGCTCGCGCTGCAATCCGCGGCCGTCGTCGCTCAGGGCGATCACCACGTGGCCGCTCATCTGCGTGGCGCGCATCGTTAGGCATCCGGTGGCCGGCTTGCCGAGAGCCTGCCGCTCGGCCGGCGTCTCGATCCCATGGTCGATCGCGTTGCGGACCATGTGCATGAGCGGATCGGCCACGAGCTCCACCATGTTGCGGTCGAGCTCCGTCATCTCCCCCTCGACCCGGCACTCGACCTGTTTGCCCGCGCGTTGGGCGAGGTCGCGCGCCATGCGCACCAGCTTGTTGCAGGTTCCGCGGAGCGGCACCATGCGCAGGCCCAGGCTCATGTCGTGGAGGTCGCGCACGAGCTTGCCCGCGTGCGCGGCTTTCCGCGACAGCTCGGGGTGGTCGTGTCCCGCGGCCGGGTCCTGGGCGATCATCCAGTGCGCGACGACCAACTCGCCGACGAGATCGACCAACGCATCCAGCCGGTCGAGTCGCACGCGCGCGGTGTGCGTCGCGCCGCTGTCGCGCGCGACCGCCGCGGTCGTGCCGCGCGGCGCCGCCGGCATCGCACCCGGCGCGGCCGGCACAGCGTCCGCGTTCTCGAGCTCGCGCAGCACGTCGACGAAATCGGCGGGATAGGCGAGCGGAACGCCGTCGCGCGACGCATCGAGCGACTGAACGGTATCGCGAAGCGCATCGAGCGCGCGCAGCGACAGCGCCGCGATGCGCCCCGCGAACCCGTCGCGCTGGCGGCGTTCGCCTAACAGCGACTCGCCGTGGTGCGCGAGTGCCACGAGTCCATCGAGCTTGAGGAAGCCGGCCGTGCCCTTGATCGAGTGGAAGGCGCGCATCACCGTTTGCGCGGCCTTGACGTCGTCGGGCTCGCGCTCGAGTATCAGCATCGCCCCTTCCGCGCTCTCGATGTACTCACGTGCCTCGTCGCAGAAATCGCCGAGTAGCGCGCTGTCGGTGTCGTCCGGCACGGACAGCGGAGGGAGGCCGTCGGCACGAGCGACCAACGCGTGCGGTTTGCGGTCCGACACCCCGATGAGATCCGACGTGCGGGGCTTGAGCGCGGGCGACGCTTCGGGCAGGTTGCGCATGATGGCGATGATCGAGCGCTCGGGACCTTCCACGATTGACAGCCGATCTGGCGCTTTGGGCGAGGCGAGGTAGGTGCGCACGGCGTCGAGCAGCACCTGCGCCGCCCGGTGGAGCGCCGCCTGCCGCTCGCCGCGATCGCGGTCCGGTCGCAAGGCTTCGGCAACCAGTCGGAGCGACACGCAGGCGCGCGACTCGCGCACGGGCACCTGCTCGATGAGTCCCATCACGTCGCCACGGAGTGCGCCACGGGTTTCGAGATCCGAAACGCCGAGCCGCCCGAGAGCGGCGCTGAGTTCGTCGAAGCGCGTGAGAAGGGCGCGAGGAATGCGACGTGATGTTGGTGACACGCGAAGCGGGAACGCGACTGTGGTGGCGAGGCACGAGAGGCGGCGCGGCCGGCGCGGGCGGCGCCTCTGATGCATGTCATCGACGCGCGCGACCTAAGGACGCAACGATCCCGGCGTTGCGTGGTTTGGCGCAGGTTCGTCGCTGAGGTGCGCGAACCGTCCTCTATATTTGGAGCCGTGATGTCGAAAACGGTGCTTGTCGTCGAGGACTCGGCTCTGTTTCAGAAGGCGTACACGGCGGCCCTCGCGTCTTACACGGGCGATTCGCTGGAAGTGCTCTATGCCTCGAACGGCGAAGAGGCCATCGCGCAGGTCGAGCAGCGTCCCGCGATCGATCTCATCGTGCTCGATGTGAACATGCCGGTGATGGACGGCCCGGCATTCCTCGAGCGTCTGCGTCGCGACTATCCGTCGCTCGACATTCCCGTGATGTTCTCGAGCACGCGAGCGTACGCGATGCGCGACAAGATCGGCGACACGATGGGCGTCGTGGCCTACCTACAAAAGCCGTTCGCGCCGCGCGAGCTGCACGCGCTCCTCGACAAAATCTGGACCTGACCGGCGGCGCGATGCGTCGCCGGCGGCCGCGTTGCTACGCTGCGTAGGCCAGGCTGCTCGCCCGGCGCGCGCCGCGTTTGAGCGCGCGGTGAACCACGCGCGCGTACGTCAGAAAATTGAGACCGGCCACGGGATAGCGAATGAAAAACTCATGGGGCAGCATGTCGCCCTTCATTCGATTGCAGGGTGCGCACGCCACGACGAGGTTGCCGGGAACGTGCGCGCCGCCGTGTGCGAGCGGGTAGACGTGGTCGATCGTGGCGATCGCGAGCTCCAACGGAGCGCCGCAGTACACACAGCGGCGGCAACAGTCGCGCATCATCGCGCGCTTGAGCGCGCGTTTTTCCTCACGGCGACGGGGATGCAGAGGTTTACGGTGAAGCCCGCGTGTGCAGCGCGGGAGTGGAGGGACGATGCGGTGAAGAGCATGCCGTGACATTGCACCTCGCCGAAAAGCAGCGACGCCCAGCATCGGGGATCTCCCGAGCTGGGCGTCGCTGGAAAACGAGCCGCGGAGGCACGTTCATTCGATCGTGCATCGCGCTCGACGCGTGATCGATCCGTTGATGTCCTTCGTCGCGGACCGTGAGTGCTCATGATCCTCGGAAAGCGTGACGCTACAAGTGAGCCGTGCGTCACAGCATTGCACCCCAAGTGCCATCCGCGCAAGACCGACGCGGCTGTCCGCTCCGTAACGACATACCCCCCCACCTCCGCGTCGCGCGACGCGGTCGCCGTTGGGCGAGCGATGACGTCGACCACCGCCGAACCCGCCATTCTGCTGCCGAACCGCCCTGACTGGCTGACAGACGAGACTGTCCGCCGGTCCGTTGTCGTATTTGCCGCGTTCGCGATTCCGGTTGGCTTCGCATTTCACCAGTACGCGCGCCCGTTTCCGTGGCTTGGGGCGGTGCTCCTGTTCGTGGTCGCCATTGCGACTCGAGCATTCGGGATTCCGCTTCCGGGAAAGGGGTTCGCCAGTTTTGCGGTCGGCGCCGGCATCGCGGCCGTGGTCGCGCTCGGCTGGGCGGCCGGCGCGCTGGCGGCGGGTATCGGCATTCTGATCGGCGACGTCGCCGTGCGGCGCCTGCCACTTCGCAATGCGGTGGGCAACGCCGCGCACTTCTGCACGGCGTGCAGTCTGAGCGGGATGGCGTACTACTGGGTGGCCAACGGCCAGTTGGGCGCGAGCATGTTCGTCTCGTCCAACTCGTGGCGGCTGGCGCTGCTCATCTGCCTGTTCATCGGCATTCTGAACGCGACGTTCTACCTGCAATTGCGATTGTCGCCGGCCATCGCGTGGGTGGACGCCCGGCTGACGGCGCGCTGGGAGAGCACGGTCTCGGTGCTCGCGACGCTGCTGGCCCTCACGGCCATGCGGCTCGCGTACAGCCGAGCCGACTCGCGGTGGTATTTCGTGGAAGGCGGCATTCTGATCGGCGTGGCCGCGCTCACCCATTGGCTGGTCAAGAAGGGTGCGTTAGGCGAAAGTCTGCAGATGGTGCAGCAGCTGTCGCGCGTGATGAGCGCGAGGCCGGAGCTGCACCGCGCGATGAGCGACATCGAGGCGCTGACGCGCACGCTCGTGCCCTGGGAGGAGATGGGCATCGCGCGGTTCGACGAGGCGGCGCGCCAATTCGTGGTGCTCACGGACACCGGGAACACGCATTCGCCCGGCCTGCGATTCCCGGCCGACCAGGGCATGCCCGCGCTCGCCCTCCAGCGCGGCCGCGCAGTGACGCGCCGGGATGCCGGCGCCGATCTCAACGAGGTCACGCGGCACGCGGGCTCCGAGATCGCGGTGCCGCTGAAATACGGCGACCGCCTCGTCGGGCTGTGGATCGTTAGGCACTCGCGCACCGACATGTATCGCGACTACGACGCGCAGCTGCTGGACGGCGTCGCGCCGCAACTCGCGCTGTCGTTGTCGCTCGACTCGCTCATCCAGCCGGTGCTCGATGCGTCCGAGCACATGACGCAGCACGTGGAGGCGATCACCGCCACCACGCAGCAACTGCACGCGTCCTCCCAGGAAAGCGCCAACACCGCGCGCATGCTCGCCGCTACCGTGCGTGCGCTGTCCGACACGCTGTCCAAGGGCGCGGACGAAGCGCGCGCGGCGCAGGAAGTGGCCGAGAGCACCGTGTCCGAGGGACGCGGCACGCAGATAAAGGGCGAGCAGATGCTGAAGGATTCGCGCATGGTGCGCGGCGCCACTGAGCAGGCGTCAGCGCAGCTCACCGCCGCGGCCGCGATCGTACAAGAAGGCGCGCAGGAAGTGTCGCGACTGCAGGACGTCTCGAGCGCCGTGCAGAAGTTCGGTCAGACGATCACGTCGCTCGCCGACCAAACCGGATTGCTCGCCTTGAACGCAGCCGTCGAAGCAGCGCGCGCCGGCACGCACGGACGTGGATTCGCGGTGGTCGCGCAGGAGATCCGTGCGCTCGCCGACCGCAGCGCCGCAGAAGCCGAAGCAATGGATCGCGCGGTGCGTGAGATTCGCGCGGCGCTCGATCGCGCGGTGACGCTCATGCAGCGCACGCGAGAGGAAGTGCTGGGCGTCGCGCAAGCGAGCAGCGGCTGGGTCGATGAGCTCGACCGCATCGTGGCGGCGTCGGAGAACGTGGCGTCCGCGGGCTATCGGATCGTCGACGCGGCCCGCGAAAACGCGCAGCGTTCCGACATCATGGCCTTGGCACTCGCAGGCGCTCAGCAGGACGCATCGCACGCCGCCATGGAGACCGACGTCGTCGCCGGCGCCAGCACACAGCAGGAAAGCGCAATCGAAGCGCTGAACGATGCCGCGACGCAGCTAAGCATCACCGCGCACGAACTGGCGGGCGCGGTGGCGGCCGTAAGAAAGGCGGACTAGCCTCGCCTGTCGAGCAGGCGTGCGGCGCTCAGAGAGCGCTGAGCTCCGGGACCCGGCGTCCCTTCTTCATCGGATCGCGCATGCTCGCAATAATGCGGGCCGCCGTTGCGTCCAGCTGCGTGCGATCCGGCATGGATGAGCCCGGGAATGGCAACGGGACGTCGAATCCATCGCCGACGCGTCTTGGTATCAGATGGATGTGGAAATGGTACACGTCCTGGCCCGCCGACTCGCCGCTCGAGACCACCAGATTCATTCCCTCGGTGCCGCTCACCCGTCTGATCACCGGTCCGAGCTCCATGGCGACCGAGAACAGGTGCATGCCGAGGTCTGACGGAAGATCGAGCAGCGACTCGTAGTGCTGGCGTGGGGCCACGAGCACGTGTCCGTGGTTCACCGGCTGAATGTCCATGAATGCCAGGGCATCACGATCTTCATAGCACATCGAGACTTCCGCGGCGCCTTGGATGATGTCGCAGAAGATGCAGTGGTTGCTGCCGGGCCGATTCATGGAGCCTCCCTCCGTTGAGACTGCGTTGTTACGCACGGCTGGTGCCATCGACGCCGCTCGGCGACGCAGTGCTGCTCTTGCTGTGCAAGCTAGCCGATCTGTATTAGTAGCCAGATGATTCTCATCCGTGCCGCACTGGCCGTTGCCGCTCTTTTTCAGTCGGGCGCAGTGAACGCGGGGTCGCCGACACAGATCGTTGCATCGGTGACACGGGCGGTGGAGCACGACAGCGCGGCGGACGCTCGCGAGGTGTGGTTGGTCCGCCTGAGACAGCACCCGAATGACCGCGGGTCGCTGCTCGCCCTCCAACTCCTGGCCGAGCGGGTCTACGACTTTCTTCGGGCGACGCAGTATTTCGGCCGGCTCGTCACCGCCGGCACTGCCCCCGACAGCTTCGCGGCGTACGGCGCGCTCGAGCGCGGCAAAGGATTGTTCAGCCGCGGGCTGCTCACCCAGGCGGAATCGATGTTCGTGGAAGCGGCGGCACTCTCGCGCGCCGCGCGCGATCGCCCGGCCGAATTCGATGCGACGCTCGGCGTCGCGATGGCGCGCGGTCGAACGTTAGGCGGCGAGGTCGAGGCAGCGATGCTCGACAGCCTCGGCCGCGACGTACCGCGCGACCCGGCGCTCGACGCCGCGTGGCGCTGCGAGCGCGCGGCGCTGGCGGCGCGCACCGGCGAGCGCACTGCGGCCGCGCTGGCGAACCAGGGCATCGCGCTCGCGCGGCGCGCGGGCGATACGCGTCTCGAGGCGAGATGCACGTGGATTCTGGCACAGGACTACGTGCGGCAAGGCGACATGAACACCGTGGCCGTGCTGCTCACGCGCGCCGAGACGATGCTCGAGGATGCGCACGAGCGCTCGGGGCTGTCGTCGATGCTGCAGTGGCACGGGTTCATGGAAGTGTCCATCGCCAACTACGGCCGCGCCCAGCAGCTCTTGCAGCACGCGGTGCGCGAGGCGGAGGCCTCGGGCAATCTCTCATCGCTGGCGTGGTCGCTGGTGAACCTGAGCCAGATCTCGCTCTCGATGAACGACCTGCCGTCGGCCGAGGATCGCGCAGCCCGCGCCGAGTCATCGTTCCGGGCGACGAAAGATCAATGGGGACTGGCAACGGCGATCGGGCTGCGCGGGCAGGGCGCGCTGGACATCGGCGACACGGCGGCGGCGCGCCGCCAGTACACGGTCGCGCTGGGCCTCGCCCGTCGCGACCGCAATGCGTTAGGCATCGCGGGCGCGCATCTGGCGCTGGCCGACCTCGCGGTGCGCGAGCGCGACTGGCCCGTGGCGCGGCGCGAGCTCGAAGCCCAGCGCATCGCGTTCCGGCGCGGAGGCGCCACCGGCTGGGCCTCGGGACAAGACTTCTTCTACGGCGTGCTCGCGCTTCATCAGGGCAAGTGGAGCGAAGCGGCGCGCCGGTTTCGCGCCGACCTCGCGACGCTCGACAGCTCGCAGCACGTCCGGCGCTATCTGTCGAAAGCGCTGACCGCCGAAGCCTTCCTGCGCCGGGGTGACACGATTGCCGCCGAGCAACGGTTAGGCGAAGCCAGCGCGCAGCTCGACGCGTGGCGCAATACGCTCGGCGATCAACAGCTCAAGCAGCTGGCGTTCCAGGTGCGCGATGCGTTCGGCGGCCGGCCGCCCGCGATCGCGATGCTCATCGCGGGCATTGCGCAGTCGGGCCGTGTCGAGCAGGCGTTCGCGCTCGCCGAGCGCCGCCGCGCGCGGGAGCTGCGCGACCGGTTGTCGCGCGCGGCCGGCTTGCGGGTTGCCTCCGGCGACGACGCCGACGTCCCTGGCGCGACGGCGCCCGTCACGGCGGCCGACGTGCAGCGCGCGATTCCCGACGACCGGACGGCCGTGCTCGAATACGTCGCCGGTCGCGCGGGTCAGCCGACCACCGTGTTCGTGCTCACGCGGCACGGCGTGCGCGCACACGTGCTGACCCCGCTCGACTCGGTGCGCGACGCCGCCGCGCGATTCGAGGCGCTGATCGAGAGCGGCGGAAACGTCCGCGAGCTGGCGACGCAGTTAGGCAAAACGATGCTGCAGCCCGCGCTTCGCGATCTGCCTTCCGGAGTAACCAACCTGGTCGTCGTGCCCGACGACGCGCTGTGGTCGGTGCCGATGCAGGCCCTCGTCCTCGATGATGGCCGCTGGGCGATCGAGCGCTACGCGATCACCGCGGTGCCGTCGGCCGCGGTGTCGGTGATGTTGTGGCAGCGGCCGGCGCCGTCTGGGCCGGCGCGGCTCCTCGCGTTCGGCGATCCGCAGTTCGCCGGCGAGGACGATGGCGGCGCGGGCCCGGTGGCGCTGCGCGCGGCGACGGCGCACGATGCATCGCTGCCGCGTCTGCCCGGAACCGCGCGCGAGGTGCGCGCCGTGGCGCGCTTCGCATCGGACGCGGTGATTCGTCTGCGCGGCGATGCGAGCGCGGCGTTTCTCGAGCGGACGCCTCTCGCGTCCTATCGCGTGATCCATTTCGCAACGCACGCGGTGATCGACGACAACGGCATCTCGCACGCGGGGTTGGCGCTCGCGCCCGGCCGCGGCAGCGATGGCTTCGTGAGCGACGGCGACCTCGCCGCGCTGCAGCTGAACGCCGACCTCGTGGTGCTGTCGGCGTGTCACACGGCCGGCGGCGCTGTGTTAGGCGGCGAGGGCGTGCGCGGACTCACGGCGCCGCTGCTCCAGGCCGGGGCGCGCTCGGTGCTGGCCACCGAATGGCCGGTGGACGACGAACGCACCGTGCCGATGATCGTCGCGTTCTATACGGCGCTCGCGAACGGCCGAACCGTAGCCGATGCGCTGCGCGAGGCCGCGCTCGACGCGATGAAAGACGGCGCGCCGCCGCGCGAATGGGCCGCGTTCCGGCTCGTCGGCAACCCCACCGTGCGTGTGCCGCTCCGTCGAGCGCGCGGCCTCTTCGGTTGGACCTGGTGGCGATGACGTCGAAATCCGCACGCGGGCGAGCTCCGGCGGCAGCCTAACGACGTGGCGCCCCCGGGCGTTGCGTCAGGCCGTTACCGCGGCGCCACGGGCACGATCGCCGAGCGCACTTCGCTCCCGTCCGACAAACGCGCGCGCACCCACCACTGCTCGTTCGGCACAGGCGACCCCCGCAAGCGTGCCGGCAGGGCGAACGACGTGTCGGCCGTGGTCTCGGCGGCAAGCACCGCGCCCTGCCCGTCCATCACTTCGACCAGGTAGGACACCGCGCGCGGCACGGCGTGCCAATGGAGCACCGAAGCGTGCGCAATCGCCGGAGCCAGCACGACCCCGCGTGCGGCCGGGCCGCGCATCTCTGTCCTCGCCGTCGATGTCGACCGGAGCGCGATGGTCGCCGCCGCGACCGCGATGAGCGCGGATGCAGCGATGACCCAGGGAGTCGCCACGCGCGGACGACGTACCGTCGGCGCCGCTGCGCGCAACGCCCGAAGCAGCTCGAGCTCATGGCTGCACGATGCGCACGCGACGGCATGATCGAGCGTCGCCAAGCGCTCCTGCTCGGTGCCGTCCCGGTTGACGAGCGCCTGCAGCGCCTCCGGTTGCGGGCACGATGTGCCGGGCGACGCGTCGCGCGCCGCCAACGCCTCCCGATACAGCTCCTGCAGCCGTGCATCTGTCATGCTTCCGCCTCCGGTCCGATCCCTTGCTCCGTTAGGCGCTCGCGAAGATCGGCGAGCCCGCGATACAGCAGATTGCGCGTCTTGGCCTCCGACCAGCCCAGCAGCCCGGCGATCTCTTCACGGGTGTACCCGGCCAGATACATGCGAACCACCGGCCGGCGCGACGGCGTGATCGTCTCGATCGCACGCGCCACCTGCTGCGCCAACTCCGACGACTCGAGCGACCGCTCAGGCTCGCGAGGCGACGGCGTGGTCGGCTCGTGCCCAACGTCCTCCAACGCGTTCTCCCGCGGCCGGCGATGGCGCCGCAGCACGTCGAGCGCCGCCGACACCGCCGTCCGGTACAAGTAAGACGAACCGACCGAGGAAATTTGCTCACCGCCCACCGGGCCCAACGATACACCATCGGCCCCGCGATTCGAGCCGTCCGCCCTCGCGCGCCACAACCGGATGCGCACTTCCTGAAACACTTCGTCCACGTCACTCTCCGACAATCCGTGACGGATGCCGATCCGGCGCACCATTGCCGCGAATCGCATCAATACCGCCTCGATGGCCGGCGAGATCTGATCGGTCACGTGAGGAACACCCATGGCGCGAAGCTAGCGAGCCCGTCGTCTCGTCGCAAAAGACCGTGTCGGCGCCTCGCGCACGTGCCGCTCGCCCGCCTCGTGCGTCCCGCAAAGAGGCGTGCTGCACGGCACAGGACCGGAGAGGCCTTTCTCGGGCGGCTCG
>DAHUXU010000267.1 GCA_027307005.1 Gemmatimonadota bacterium | reverse complement strand
CGCGCGCGCACGCGGTGATCGTCGATCTCGAGGATGCGGTCGCGCCGGCCGAGAAGGACCGTGCGCGCGCTTCGCTCGTCGGCTGGCTCTCCGCCGCACGGCCGGTGCTCGTGCGGGTCAACGCACCGGCGAGCGAATGGTTCGCCGACGATGTCGCCGCGTGCGCGAGCGATGCGGTCAGCGGCATCGTGCTGCCGAAGGCCGAGCGCGCGGAAGACGTGGAGCGGGTCGTGGCGGCGTGCGGCAGGCGACCGGTGTTTCCGCTCGTGGAAACCGCCCGCGGCATGTGGAACGCGCTCGCGGTCGCGCAGGCGCCGGGCGTGCGGTCGCTGATGTTCGGATCGCTCGATTTCGAAGCCGATCTCGGATCGACGGACGACGATCTCCTCTATGCCCGGTCGCGTCTCGCGCTCGCCTCGCGCGTGGCGGGGATCGAGCCGCCCGTGGACGGCGTCACGCAGGCGGTCGGCGCTCGGGATCTCGTGCGGCGCGATTGCCTGCGTGCGCGACGGCTGGGATTCGGCGGCAAGCTGTGCATCCACCCGAGCCAGGTCGACATCGTCAACGAAAGCTTCGCGCCGAGCGCGGAAGAACTCGACTGGGCGCGGCGCGTCGTCGACGCGTTCGCGACCACTGGCGGCAACGCCGCATTGCTCGACGGGAAGATGATCGATCGCCCGGTTCTGCTGAAGGCGCAGGCGATCCTCGCGGAAGGCGCGTCCGCTACGGCGCGTTGATGCGGCGCGCCGGCGCCGGAGCCCGTCGAAGCGTCACGACGGCTGCCAGACCGCGACGGTGGCGACGTGCTCCGAGGGCACGGCGGCCGCGTGCAGCGTCCAGCGCCGCGGCTCGTATTCCCCCCGACCGCCGCGAAGCGTGCGTCCGCCGCGCAGATCGACGTCGAGCGATGCGAAGGGCGCCGACAGCGCGTCGCCGGTCGCCTTGCTCATCGCCTCCTTGCACGTCCACAGCGTGAGCACCGCCTTCCGCGCGGCGTCGGGGTCGAGCGGCGCGATCGCGTCGCGCTCGTGCTCCGTGAGGAACCGGCGCGCGATGCCGGCAACGTAGATCATGCGGTCGATGCGCTCGACGTCGACGCCGATGCGCGCGGCGCGCAGCGTGCCGATCAGCGCCACGGCGCCGGTATGGGAGATGTTGAAATCGAGCGATGCGTCGCCGGCGAGTTGCGGACGACCGCGGATGCCGCGCACGATCGGAACCTCGGCGGGATCGATGCCGAGCGTGCGGCCGAGAACCAGGCGCAGCGATCCGCGCCCGATCACGTAGCGGTCACGCAACTCGCGGCGACCGAAGCGCCCGGCCCGCGCGTGCTCGGCCGCGGAGAGCCAGCGCTCGCAACACTGCAGTTGCGACGTGGACGCAGCGAGCGCGCACCACCAGAGTCCGATGCCGGCGGCTGGCGGAGCGAGCGGCGCGACGTGCGGCAGCGCGGGGTCGGGCACGTTGCCGCCCGGGCGCTTCTCGTCTAAGCTCAAGGCGCCCCCTTGCCACGAGTCCCGCGCCCGCTTCCATGCGGGCGCATTCGCGTCGGACGGCCCGGAATCGCATGCGTCACGTCCTCCAGTTTCTCACGCGCCTGCCCCTGCCGGTGCTCTACGCGCTCGGACGCTTCGCGTATTTCGTCGCGTTCCACGTCCTGCGCTGGCACCGCGAGCTCGCGGCGCGCAATCTGGCGAATGCGTTTCCCGAGAAAACCGCGGAGGAGCGGGCGCGCATCCTGCGCCAGTCGTACGTGAACCTGGGCGAGACGCTGGCCGAGACGTTCTGGGGATTCGGCGCGAGCGCGGAGGCATTCACGAAGCGCGTCGTCGTCGAGAATCCCGAGCTGATCGGGCGCTTCGTCGCCGAGCGGCGCCCGGTCGTGCTGCTGACCGCGCACGTCTGCAATTGGGAGTGGCTGCTGCCGGGCGCCGGGGCGCAGTTCGCGATCCCGATCGACGCCGTCTACAAGCCGCTGCGCGTGGCGAGCCTCGACGCGTTCATTCGCGAGACTCGCAGCCGCTTCGGCGGCAAGCCGATTCCGATCCAGTCGTTCCTGTTCGAGCTCATGCGGCGGGCGGGCGAGGCGCGCGCCTATGCGATGGTTGCCGATCAGACGCCGCCGCGCAACATGGACAAGTACTGGACGACGTTCCTCAACCAGGACACCGCGTTCTTCACCGGCGCCGACAAGATCGCGAAGTTCCTGGACGCGCCGGTCGTCTATGTCGCGATGCATCGCGTGCGCAAAGGCCACTATCGCGTCCGGCTGCACGTGCTGGTGGAGCCTCCGTACGAGGATCGCGACGATCTCCAGGTGGTCGAGCGGTTCGCACGCCGCCTCGAGGCGGAGATACGCGCGAGCCCGCCCGACTGGCTTTGGGTGCACAACAAATGGAAATATCCGAGGCCGCCGGCGGGCGCCGCCGAGGCGCCGCGGAGCGCAGCGTCGGCGTGAGTCGTATGCCGCGCCTGCCTTCGGCGCTCTTCCCCCGTGAAACGGCGCGCGCGACCGGCTTTCCCCGGCCCGAGCGGGCTTCGCTCTTGCATTGCACACCGCGAAACTCTATACTTTGTCCCCTTCGCCGCACATCTCCCGAGGCAATCGCACGACAAGGGAGGCGGTCGCTTGAAGGAATCGCGAAGCGACCCCAAGTAGCGGCGCTGCTCTTTAACAATTCGCAATCGATAGG
>DAHUXU010000263.1 GCA_027307005.1 Gemmatimonadota bacterium | reverse complement strand
GACTCGTGTCCGTCCGCACCCCGTTGTCGGTCGCCGCCCACGCCTCGTACGCCGGCGACACGTACACCGGCATGATCTCCGACGTTAGGCGACCGTCCTGCGTCCCCGCCGCCGCCAGCCGGTGCGACCGCAGCGCGAACTGGTCCTGCTCCTCGCGAGGAATATGGTTGAGCTTGGCCATCTTCTCCGCCGACTGCCCCATCGTCTCACCCGTCGATGGCTCGGCAATCGCCGGCGTCACCGGCACCAGGTCGCGCGGACGCACGTGCGAGAACGCGCTCACCCGAGCGCCCAACGACTTCGCCTTACTCGCGCGCACGAGCACATCCGAAAACCGGCGCGAATGGAGAATCGGCACGTTCGACAGCGACTCGGCGCCCCCCGCAATGGCCACATCGGCGTGGCCAAGCACGATCTGGTCCGCCGCGTCGGTGATCGCCTGGTTCGCCGAAGCACACGCCCGACTCACCGTGAACGCCGGGATGTCTTTGGGCAACATGGGCAGCAGCGCCACCTCGCGCGCGATGTTCGGCGCGAGCACCGATGGCACGACGGTGCCGAACACGATGATGTCGATTTCGCGCGGATCGAGCGTCGTGCGCTCGAGTAGCTCTGCAACCACGGCGCGGCCGAGGTCCTGCGCGCTCATCGGCTTGAGAATCGTTCCCGCCTTGGCGAACGGGGTACGCAAACCGGCCACGAGCGCCACACGCCGGCCGTTGCGTCCATAGCTTTCCATGGCGGAAACTTAGACCTGCGAGTTGCCGGACGCCATTCGCCACGACATCCCGAGCCCTCGCGCCCCCCGCATGCGCGCCCGTATCGTTCTTGCGCTCATCGCCGCGACACAGCCTCCTTCATCGCCATGACCTGCGCCACGTATCGCTCACCCGCGGCATCGCGCACCAGTCCTTCGCGATTTTCCAGAATCACCAACGGCGCCAGAAGCCCCGGCAGCTCGTCGCTCTGCAAGAGGAACGCGTCGCTGCTCGGTCCCCTGCCCAACGCCCGTTGCGCAACGGTGAACGTCTCGACGATCGCGGCGCCGCCGGGTCGCAACAGCGATGCCAGCGAGGGAAACAGGGTGCGATCCAGAAAATTGACGCACACGATCGCATCGATGCTGCCGCTTCGAAGCGGCAGTCGCGATGCGTCGGCGGCAATCGCGTCCATCGGTGCCGCCGCGCGCGCATCGGCGAGTGCGGCCGCGACGATGTCGATGGCCACCACGCGATGCCCGGCGCGCGCCAGCGGCACGGCATGACGGCCTCGTCCGGCAGCGAGATCGACGATCGTGTCGTGCGCGCTCAGCGACAGCGCACGCGACATCACCCATGCCGATGGCGCACCGAGCGGCGTCCCGAGCGCCGCGCGATGGCGCGCGTCCCACGTCTCGCGATCGCTCATGCTGCCGTGACGCAGCGCGCCCGATGACGACAGCAACACACCCGGAATTCGGCGCCGCCAACCGGCCCGCGTTCATCGCGGCGCTGGCGCGGGAGGCGTTCGACGTGCTCGTGATCGGCGGCGGCATCGTTGGCGCCGGAGTCGCCCGCGACGCCGCCATGCGAGGGCTGCGCGTGGCGCTCGTCGAGCAATCCGATTTCGCGAGCGGCACATCGAGCCGTTCGTCGCGGCTCGTGCACGGCGGCCTCCGTTATCTCGAGAACGGACAGCTGCATCTCGTGTTCGAGGCGAGCCAGGAGCGGCGCACGCTCATGCGGATCGCGCCGCACATCGTGCGACCGCTGCAGTTCTTGTGGCCGGTGTTCGATGGCGCGCGCATTCCACCGTGGAAGTTGCGGGCGGCGCTCACGCTCTACGATGCGCTCGCGCTGTTTCGCAACGTGGCGCCGCATCACGCGCTCGGCGCCGCAGCGGTGTCGACGCTCGAGCCTGCGCTCCGCCGACCCGGGCTGCGCGGCGGCGCTACCTACTTCGATGCGGCCACGGACGATGCTCGTCTCACCCTCCTCAATGCGCGCGCCGCTCACGATGCCGGCGCCGTCGTCGCCACTCGCGTACGCGTCGACGGTCTGCTCCTCGAGGCCCACGCCGTGCGCGGTGCGCGTGCGCACGACATCATCGGAAACCAATCGTTCGACATCGCCGCACGCTGCGTCGTGAACGCCACGGGCCCGTGGAGCGACACCATCCGCCGATTCGCTCAGCCTAACGCAACGGCGTCGGTGCGCGGCACCAAAGGCGTGCACCTGGCGCTTCCGGCCGAGCGCGTCGGCAATGCCGGTGCGCTCACGCTGCTGTCGCCGATCGACGGACGCGTGTTCTTCGTGCTCCCGTCCGGTGCGACGACCATCGTCGGCACGACCGACACCGATTACGATGGCGACCCGGAGGCGGTGTGCGCCACTCCGACGGATGTCACGTATCTCCTTCAATCGGTGGATGCGTACTTCCCCGCGGCGCGGCTGACGCCCGACGACGTCATCGCCGCCTGGGCCGGCATCAGACCGCTCGTCGGCGGAGACGCGCGTCAGCCCGACGCGCTGTCTCGCGAGCATGCGGTGACGACGACGGCGCCCGGTCTCATCACCGTGTCCGGCGGGAAGCTGACCACCTATCGCGTCATGGCCCGCGACACGGCAGATGCCGTCCAACGATCGCTCGGCCAGCGCGTGAGCGAGGCGCCCACCGGCTCCGTTTCCTTGCCGGGCGGGGCCACGAACATCGACGCGCTACTCGAGCGGGCCGCGCAGCGGACGGGATCTCGCGCGCTCGCCGCCCACCTCGTACACCGCTACGGTGACGAGTGGGCCGGCGTCTGGTCGCTCGCCGAAGCCGACGGCGCGCTCGCCGTTCCGCTCGTGTCGCCCCTGCCCTACATCCGTGCCGAGGTGTCCTGGGCCGTCGCGCGCGAGATGGCGCTTTCGTTAGGCGATGTGCTGATGCGTCGCGTACCGCTCGCGTGGCAGCTCGCCGATCACGGCGCCGCGCTGGCGGACGCCATCGCCCCGGCGTACGGCTGGTCGGCCGCCGATGTCGCGGAGTACGTGCGCGACGCGGCGCTCGTGCTCGGGCCGCCCGCGGGCACAGCTACGCCTTCGCGTGAATCGTGAACAGCTCGATGATCTCCAATTGACGCGTCACGGCCGGCAGCCTGAGCATCGCCACCTCGCCGACGGCCTTCCCGACTAACGCGCGACCGATCGGCGACGCCATCGTCACGTGGCCCTCCTCGAACTCGACCGCGTCGCCGAACACCAGGAAGTAGACTTCGAGCACGCCGCTCTTCACATCCTTCACGGTCACACGCGACCCGAGACCCACGCGATCGGTCGGGATTTGCGCCACGTCGATCTGCGACAACTTGCTGAGCCGCTGACGCAGGTGGCCTAACCGAGCCTGCACGAACTGCTGCCGCTCCAGCGCCGCCTTGTACTCGCTGTTCTCGCGCAGATCGCCCAGCTCCACGGCTTTGCGGATTTCCTGTGGCAGCACGACATTCAACTCGTGCTGCAGCCGGTCGACCTCGCC
>DAHUXU010000250.1 GCA_027307005.1 Gemmatimonadota bacterium | reverse complement strand
AAGTCGCCGTCGAGCGCCATCTCGAGCGACGCCAGCACCGAGGTGAGCGGCGTCTTGAGATCGTGCACGATCATCTTCATGAGGTCGTCGCGCAGCTTCTGCAGCTCCCGCAGCTTGCGGTAGCTCTGCTCGAGCGCATCGGTGGCGAACTTGAGGCGGAGCAGCGAGCGCACCCGCGCGCCCAGCACCTGCCGGTTGTGCGGCTTGGTGAGAAAGTCGTCGCCGCCGGCCTCGATGGCCTTCACGCGATCGGTGCTGTCGTTGAGCGCCGTCACGAAGATGACGGGGATGCGGGACGTGCGCGGATCGCGCTTGAGCCGGCGGCACACCTCGAAGCCGGTGGCGCGGTCGTCGCAGCCTAACGAACCGGCGGGCATCGACACGTCCAGGATGCAGAGGTCGGGGTGCTGCTCGAAGACCGCCGCAAGCGCCGACAGTCCGTCCGCCGCGCCGAGCACGCGGTAGCCGAGCGTCGTCAGTTGATCGGACAACAACTCGACGTTGGCGGACACGTCGTCCGCCACCAGAATGAGCGGCGCTTCGTTGGCGGCCTCGGTCACGGCTCAGGGACTCAGGGGCGCACCATGATGCCGAACTCCGCCGTCCATGCATGCTCGGTGACACCCGGCACCCCGGTACGAATCGCGCGCACCAGCGTGAAATCGATGCGCGACCGCCCCTGCGACAGCGGAACGCCGAAGCCGGCCGAATAGGACGATTCCATGACCTTCGAGGAGTCGACGAGGAACGGAAGGCCGCGATGGCGGTAGCCGATGCGCAGCGCGATGGGTTCGCCTAACGCAACCGGCCCGCGGAACTCGGCGCCGCCGCCGTATTCGGTCGTGTTGGTGATGAGCAGGCCCGGCTGGCCCAGGCCGTTCATGCTCGCCCAGCCTTCCCAGTCGGTGTGGAACGCCAGCACCACGCCCGGCAGCCCGGTGAACGTGACGCCCGCCCCCGCGCGCTTGGGCGCCGTGGCGCGCGTGAGCACCGTGTCGTTGCGGAACGCCGTGAGGCGCCCGCCTAACCGGCCCGACACGCCGATCGCCATGAACGACGTCGGCTGCCACATGATGCCGCCGCTCGCGCCGACCCCCGAATACGAGAGCCGCGACGTCTGGGAGAACGTCTTCACCGTCGTGTCCAGCGACGTCCGCAGAATCGTCAGGTTGTTGTCGCCCGAATACACGTCGGCCGACACGCCGAGCCACAACGTCTGCAGCACGGCCACGGCGATGCCGGGTTTGATGTCGTCGATGGCGCCCGACACCTTGAAGTTCTCGGTGAACTGCACGCTGTCGCTCACGAAATGGTCGAAGCCCGTGCGCGTCGTTTCCCACGTCCGGTCGAGCAGCGTGGACACCGAGATCCCCGCCGTCACGCGATTGCCGATGTTGATCGCGCCGCTCATGATCGGGAACCGGCTCGTGGTCGTGTGGTCCGACTGTCCGTTGGTCGTCACCTGGCGGAATTCCGGCGCGTACTCGACGTAGACGCCCGGCCGGATCCACGCCGCGATCGACGCGGGGTTGAGCGCCGACTGCGCGTCCGTCTCCGCCGGACCGCCGCCTAACGCGGCCGCGGCCGCGCTGATCTGGCCCGGCGGGTAGCCGAATCCCTGCGTGCGGATGGTGCCCTGCGCGCCGGCCGGAACGGCCGCCGCGCACGCAGCCGCGGCAACGAGAAACGCGGGTGGAATGAATCGCGGTCGCATCACGGAAGTCCGAACCCGCTCCGGGGAATGTAGCTGATCTCGATGCGCGGCTTGAGGCTGTCCGCCGGTGCGTTGCTCGAGTAGAAGAGATATCGTCGCGGCTCGTTCCCTTCGCCCGTCGACTCCAGCACGATGGCGCGCTGCACGATCGTCGGCCCCACCCGCCGCCACAACCCGAACACGCCCACGAGCGGAATCGTGTCCGCGCGCGCGACGTTGGGCCGGAAGTTCAGCGTCGGCACGCCGGCGATGCCTAACGAAGTCGGCGCGGTGACGAGCAGCGCGGCCGCCGGGATGTTCGTCACCGACGGCGACGCCTGCACGTTCCCGACCTGCAACAGCACCGAATCGGTCGTGTCCGCCGTGCCGAAATCCACGTTCGCCAGCTGGTGCAGAATCAGGTTCGCCCGCACGATCGTCGCCGACGAGTCGATCAACGCCGACGGCACCCCGAAGCGCATGTACACGCGGCTCCCCGGAATGCCGCCCGCGGCCAGGATGCCGGAATCCGGCGGCGGCGTGCCTTGCAACACCAGATCGTAGTCCGCCAGGCTGCTGAACGGCGGCGTACCGGTGGTGTGCGTGTTCACGTTGCGCTGCGTGAACGCCTTCGAGGTGTCGCTGAAGCCGAAGTACTCCAGCGTCGCCGGCAGACCGCCGTTGGCGCTGCCGATGTTGATCTGCGCAAACCGCGGACTGGTGATGCGGACGCCTAACCGAATCCGCTTGCCGTCGCGCACGTGCTCGCCCACCCACCCGCTGTCGAGCGGGATCGTAATCGAGCCCTTCACCGAATCCCGCGGCACGACGCGCGACGCGATCGGCGCCGTGTTGAACTGCGCGTGCACCGCGGCCGTGTCGAGATCGGCCGCATTCACGTCCACGTCGTACACCAGGAACGTCACCGTGTCCTGGACGAGGATCGTATCGCGCGTGCTGTCCGGGGGAGAGAGCACCGAAATCTTGAGCCCGGCCGAGTCGACACGCGTGATCGGCTTGGGCGCCGCGAGCGTGTCGGTGTCCGGCAGGATGCGAATCAGCGAATCGAACCGCAGGATGGCCGCGGTCTGCACCGGCAGGCCGCCCTGTGTGTAGTTCGCCACCAGTAGCTGCTGCTCGGTGCCGAGCGGCGGGACGCCTATCACGTTCGTCATCGTGTCGAACGCGTCGGTGCCCGAGAGCACGACATCCTTCACGGTCAGCGTATCGGGACACAACGAGGGACACGCGGCCCCGCCTGCCAGGTTCTCCTGACACGCACCCATCACGGTGACCACGGTCACCAGTGCGCCCAGAAGGAGCAGCGCGCGACGCGGCTTACGAGAAACGAGCACTCCGGCCTTCCACGGAGAGATGGTTCTGGTGCGCCTGACGCATCGCCATGCCAAGCACGATGCGCCGGCCGATCACGAACGGTCGAGGGATTGCGACGTGAACGGAGACGGCAGCAGTGAGGAGATGGACCAACGCGACTCGACGCCACGACTCGTACAACTCGCAATCTCGAGACGGGGGCCGAGCTCTCCCAACACTTGTCGACAAAGACCACACGGCGCCGCGGGATGAGCCGCCTCGCTCGCGATTACCAACGCAACAAAATCCCGCGCACCGTCGGCCACCGCAGTCGCGATGGCCACGCGCTCGGCGCACATCGATGCCGGGTACGACGCATTCTCGACGTTGCACCCGGCATAGATCCGCCCATCGCTCGAGCGGATCGCTGCGCCAACACGAAACCTCGAGTACGGCGCATAGGCGTGGTCAAGCGCCGCGAAAGCCATCGCGCGGAGCTCGCGCCAGTCCGCATCCGACGTCTCGGTAGGCATGCCAACGAGTGCGGAGCCCGAAGCGCTATGCCTCACGCGGCGAGCAGCTCCGGGAGAAACGATACGCCGCGATCGCGAAAGTCGACCCCCAACCACTCCGCGACGGTCACGCCGAGGTCGGAGAAGGTGGATCGCTCACCAAGCGATCGCGGATGCACGCGTGAGCCCGTGACCAGAAGAGGCACACGCTCACGTGCGTGATCGGTGGATGGCGTGGTCGGGTCGTTCCCGTGATCGGCCGTCAGGAAAAGCAAGTCGTCCTCGCGAAGTGCGCCTTCGATGCCGGGGAGCGCGGAGTCGAACGCCCGCAGTCCTTCATAGAACCCCGATACGTCGTTTCGTTGCCCCCAAAGCTGGTCGAAATCTACTAGGTTGGCGAAGAGCAGCCCACCAGTGAGCGCGTCGAGCGCGCGATGAATTTCCGCAATGCCGGCCGCATTGTCCGCAGTATGTACCGACGAGAGCGCTCGTCCGGCGAACAAATCGTCCACCTTGCCCACGCCGATGCGCGCAACGCCGCGCTCGGCGAGCGCATCGAGCAGCGTGCGCTCCGGCGGCTCGATCGCAAAGTCGCGTCGTGCGGCAGTGCGACGATAGGCGCCCGGCTCGCCCGTGAACGGACGCGCGATCACGCGCGCTACATCGTTGGGCGCGACCAACATCGACCGCGCGATCTCGCAGCCGGCGTACAACTCCTCGACTGGAACGATGCGCTCGTGCGCCGCCACCTGAAACACCGAATCCGCGCTCGTATACAGAATCCATCGACCCGTGCGCTCGTGCTCGGCGCCGTACGTCTCGAGCACCTCGGTGCCGCTCGCCGCAATGTTGCCCAGCACGCCGCGTCCCGTGCGCTCGGAAAACTCGCGCACGATCGCATCCGGAAATCCGTGCGGATAGGTCGGAAACGGTCGCTCGAGATGCACGCCCGCGATCTCCCAGTGTCCGGTCGTACTGTCTTTCCCGGCGGATGCCGGACGCATCGTACCCCAGGCAGCGCCGGGACGTTGGGCAGGCGCGACGCCTTCGAGCTCCGCGATGCAGCCGAGTCCGAGACGTTCCAGGTTGGGGAGCTCCAAGCCGCCCACGGCGCGCGCGAGATTGCCGAGCGTGTTGCTCCCCACATCGCCATAGACATCGGCGTCGGGCGCCGCGCCGATGCCCACGCCATCGAGCACGAGAATGATCGCGCGGCGCGTCACGACGCGTTCACGTATACGCGCGGCAGACGCGACTGGAGACCGGTCAGGAGCTCGTAAGGCGAGAGCCCACCATCGTGCGCGACCGATTCCACACTGCGCTCGCGCTCGCCGTCGCGGCCAATCAGCGTGACCACGTCACCGACATCGCATGCGATGTCCGTGACATCGATCATCGTCATGTCCATCGTCACGACGCCGATGACTGGAGCGCAGCGGCCGGCGACGAGCACCTGCGTGCGATTGCCGAGCACGCGACGGTAGCCGTCGGCGTATCCCAGCGGCAGCGTGGCAATGCGGCGCGAGCCGGCGATCCGATGCGTCGCGTCGTAGCTCACGCAGTCGCCGTCGTCGAGCGTATGAATCTCGACGATTCGCGCGCGAAGACTCACGACGGATTGCGGCTGGACGAGCGCGCGCGGACCGCTGCCAACTCCATAGAGGAAAATGCCGGGTCGCGCGAGCGACCACCGCGATGTGGTTGCGCGCGACAGTGCAGCGGAATTCTCGGTGTGGAGGAGCGCCGGACGCGCGGGCAGTTGTTCGAGTGCGTGCTCGAACCGCCGTTCCTGTTGGGCGAGCGAGCCGTCGTCCAGCTCGGCGGAATGGAAATGCGTGAACGCGCCTTGCGGCGGCGATGCCTCGAGGAGGCCGCGGAGCGCTGCGACCTCATCCCAGTGGACGCCGGCGCGGTGCATGCCGGTGTCGATGGCGAGGTGCCAGTCCTGGTGTCCGGCCCCGATCGCACGCCACGCCTCGATCTGGCGCGCGGTGCCGAGCGCTGGCGTTAGGCGCAGGGCGCGGATGTCGGCGAGCTCGTCGGCGAGTGTCGGAGTGAACACGACGATCGGCCGGACCACGCCGGACTCACGGAGCTCGCGTCCTTCTTCGACGGTGGCGACGCCGAAGCCCCACGGCGAGACGGACTCGAGCGCGCGCGCCGCGGCCACAGCGCCGATCCCGTAGCCATCGGCTTTGATCATCGGGAGGAGCGCGGCGGCGCGGGCGGCCATCACGGCCCCATTGCGGCGTAACGCGCCGAGATCGATTTCGACCCAGGCGCGTGTCATCGACGTTCGCGTTGACGCATCATCGTTCGGGCGGGTAGTATACCGGCCCGGGAGGAACGATGCAAGCTAAATCAACGCTTGAAGATGCGCTCGCGCTCATGCGCGATCTTCGCGCGCGCTGCGAGTGGGATCGCGAGCAGACGCACGCCTCGCTGCGGCCGTAATTGATCGAGGAGACGCACGAGCTCGACGACGCCTTGCGCTCCAACGACGCCGACGCGATGCGCGAAGAGTTAGGCGATGTGCTGCTGCAGGTGCTCTTCCACTCCGTGCTCGCCGAAGAAGCAGGCGACTTCGACGCGCACGACGTGGCGGGCTGCCTGATCGAGAAGATGAAGCGGCGTCATCCGCATCTGTACGGCGGCGGCACGAAAGAGCGATGGGAGACGATGAAAGCCCGCACGCGCGGCTCGCTCACCGAGGGGCTGCCGTCCGGACTCCCGGCTCTGCATCGTGCCCAACGACTGCAGGATCGCGCGGCCGGTGTCGGGTTCGACTGGCCCGATGTCGAAGGACCGGCGCACAAGGTGGAGGAGGAGCTCGCCGAGGTGCGCGAGCAGCTGGCGCGACCGCGGGAGGACGCGCGCGAGGCGCTCGAGGCTGAGTTAGGCGACCTGCTGTTCGCGGTGGTCAATCTGTGCCGCCGCGCCAACGTGCACGCGGCGGTGGCGCTCGATCGCGCGAACGAGAAATTCGTGCGCCGGTTCGAGGGCATGGAGCGTCTGGCGGCTGAGCGGCATGTCACGCTGTCGTCGTTGGACGCCGCTGGACTCGATGCGCTCTGGAACGAGGTCAAGGGAGCGGAATGAGTCCCGAGCCAGCGACAGCACCTCATCTGCCTTAGTTCACAAACAACATCACATATGCTTGGCCAAGATGTTGCTACGCATATCGAAAGCATGCTGCATCAGTTCGACTTCACGGCCTCAGTCTGTTCATGAGCCGCGGAAACGCAATCGCTTCTCGCAAGTGCGGCAGCCCGCAAATCCAGGCGACCGTGCGCTCGAGTCCGAGCCCGAAGCCTGAGTGGACGAAGGTTCCGTAGCGCCGCAAGTCCAGGTACCAGTCGTACGCCGCCTCGGGCAGCTTCTCGGCGCGGATGCGCGCGAGGAGACGATCGTAATCGTCTTCGCGCTGGCTGCCACCAATGATCTCGCCGTAGCCCTCGGGCGCCAGCAGGTCGTCGCAGAGCACAGTGCGCGGGTCGGCAGGATTCTCCTTCATGTAGAACGCCTTCGCCTCGCGCGGATAGTTCATCACGAACACGGGCTTGTCGTAGTCGGCGACGATGAGCGATTCATCTTCGGCGCCCAAGTCGTCGCCCCAGGCGGTCGCACTGCCCTTTCGATGCAGGAGCGAGATCGCGTCACCGTAATCGAGTCGGACGAACGGCGGCACCACGCGCTCGAGCGGCGCGGTGTCGCGCTCCAGCACGACGAGGTCATCGGCGCAGCGATCGAGTGCGCGACGAACCAGGTACGAGACGAAGTCTTCCTGAAGGCGCATGTTGTCGTCGCTGTCGTTCCAGGCGACTTCCGGCTCGATCATCCAGAATTCGGTGAGGTGTCTTCGCGTCTTCGACTTCTCGGCGCGGAAGGTTGGACCAAAGGTGTAGATGCGGCCGAACGCCGCTGCGGCAGCTTCGCCGTAGAGCTGTCCCGTCTGGGCGAGGTAGGCGTTGCCCTCGTCGAAGTACTCGGTGGAAAAGAGTCCCGATCGCTCGCCGATCGCTGCCGTGAGAATCGGCGTGTCCACGCGGAGGAAGCCTCGTGCGTAAAAGAAGTCGTGAATCGCTTGTTCGACCTCGTTGCGCACGCGAGCGATCGCACGCTGCCGGGGCGATCGCAGCCAGAAGTGGCGATGGTCGAGCAGAAAATCGATGCCGTGCTCTTTCGGCTGGATGGGATAGTCGAGAGAGCTCGCTCCGATGATCTCGAGATTGGTGACGGCCATCTCGATGCCGCCGGGCGAGCGCTCTTCAGCGTGCACCTCGCCAGTCATGGCGACCGAGGTCTCCGTCGTCAGCGCCGTGAAACGTTCCCAGACCTCGGGTGCGATTTGCGTTTTTGCGAGGACGCCTTGTATCTGTCCGGTACCGTCGCGCAGGATGACGAACGCGATTTTTCCGGACGAGCGCAGATGGGTGACCCATCCGCGGACGGTGACAGAGCGGCCGACGTGCTGTTTCAGCTCGTCAATGCGAGGAGTACTCAATGTCCTTGAGGCGGTTAGAGTTACGGGGCGGGATCGGCAAGCTACGAACGACTGACGGCACTGTCAACTTATCACAGAGTTCGCGGGATTTTCCCGCTAGCGTGTGGTGTCCCGCAGATGTACGATGCAGGCGAGCGCATGAAGACCAACGCTAGCGCGCTCGCCGGCAGCGGATGTATGCGAGGCACTGATTTCGCGTGGAGTGTCAGAGGCACGCGGCATGCCGCGTGGTGTATGATCCGGGTGCGGCGTCGTGAGTTCACGCGGCGCTCCAGCAGCTCCATCACGATCCCGGCTGATCAGCCAGCCGGCACAGGACTCATACAGGACTTCATGCCGCGACGTTCTCAAGCACAGCGGCCCGGCTGCCCTGGCGATGCCACGCTCCGCGCCATTCGCCGTGCCGGCCCAGCGGTCACGTTAGGCCGCCACGCTCACTCGACGATCGGCGGGTCGCGCCCGTGAGCATTCGGTCCAAGTTAGGCGCTGGCCTCGTCGCCATCGCGCTCGTGCTCCTGGTCCCTTTGTTCCTGGCTCTCCAGTCGCTGGAGAAGCTGCACTCGTTCACCACCGTGCTGCAGAAGCGCGAGTTCGCGGCATCGTTGCTGCTCAACCGCATGCGGTCCGGCACCGACGAGCTGCGCCGCCTCGATCTCTCGCTCGTCTTCCTGCACCAGCCGCAGATCCGCGCGTCGATGGACTCGCAGCTCACCGTCCTGTCCGCGACCTCCGACTCGCTCGCGCACCTCGGCATGCAGTCCGCATCCACCAAAATCGGCACGGCGGTGGCGCAAGTCGCGTCGTTCGTGCCGAGCGAGTATGCAGCCGCCGCGGCGGGTCAGGCGAAGATCGCGGATTCCGTGTCCACGCAGCACCTGATTCCCGCGATCGCGGCAACCGAGCGCGAGCTCACGTCGGCCGAAGGCATGTTGCGGGATCGATCCAGCCGGCTCGTCGCCGAAGCAACCGCGGAAACCGAACAGGCACGCAACGCGGCGGCGCTCGGATTGCTCGTGGCGGCGACGCTCGCGCTCATCATATCGATTCTGCTCTGGCGCACCATCGGCGGACCGATCCGCGATCTCGAGCACGGGATGGCGCAGATGGCCGACGGCAATTTCGGATACCGTCTGCGTGTGAACGCGCGCCGAAAAGACGAATTCGGTCACCTGGCCGAGAGCTTCGGGTCGATGGCGCATCAGCTGGCGGCGCTCGATCGGCTGAAGGCAGAGTTCGTATCCGTCGCGTCCCACGAGCTCAAGACGCCGATCAACGTCATCCTCGGCTACCTGCAACTGATCGACGAAGGCGTGTACGGCACCGTGTCGCCCAAGATGCACGAGATCGTGCGCACGCTCGATTCGCAGACGCGCTCGTTGTCGCGGCTCGTGCATCAGTTGTTGGACGTGAGCCGCTTCGAGGCGGGCGGCGGCAAGCTCGATCTTCGCCCAACGAACCTCGATGCGTTCCTGGTCGAACTGGAGGAAACGTTCCGCGTGTTGTCGATGCAGCGCGGCATCGACTTTCGCGTCGAGCGCGCGGGTGCGCTGCCCGCCGAAGTGCTCTGGGATCCGGACCGCATCAGCGAAGTTCTCGGGAATCTCGTGGCGAACGCGTTCAAGTTCACCGAGCGCGGCGGATCGGTGGAGTTGCTCGTCGACGCGACGGAGGAGCAGGTGTACCTGGATGTGCGCGACACCGGCGCGGGCATTCCGCCGCAGCAACTGCCGCACATCTTCGAGAAGTTTTTCCAGGCGGACAACCAGGAAGCTGCGACGCACGCCGGCAGTGGGCTCGGCCTGGCGATCGCAAGACAGATCGTGGTCGCGCACGGCGGGCAGATTTCGGTCGAGAGCATCCTCGGGGTTGGCACGACGTTTCACCTGACGCTTCCGCTGCGCGCGGGTGGTCGCGTGCACGAGCGGCCCCGCACGCCGATGTTCGGAGTTCCGGCGTGAGGCGCTGGGTGTCGGTGTGGCTCACGCTGCTCGTCGCCGCGTGCGCCACGACTTCTGCTCGACGCACGAGGCCGCCCGCCGCCGACGATTGGATCGGCACGATCAGCGCGGCGAAGACCCAGGT
>DAHUXU010000223.1 GCA_027307005.1 Gemmatimonadota bacterium | reverse complement strand
GTCTCGCGATCCGCGACTTCCGGAATCTCGCCCGCCTCGACCTCGCACCGCCGCCCGAAGGCTTCGCGCTCATCGGGGAGAACGGCCAGGGCAAGACCAACCTGCTCGAGGCCATGCACTATCTCCAGCTCCTCCGCTCCTTCCGCGGCGCGCGGGACGCCGAGCTCGTTCGGTTCGAGACCGCGGGATTTCACCTGTCCGCCGAGATGGCGCAGGCGCCCCACCGATCCGTGTCCGTGGGCTTCGAGCGCGCCGGTAAGCGCAAACGCGTGCTGGTCGACGGCGACGAACGCGCCCGCCTCGCCGATGCGTTAGGCGCGTTCCCCGCCGTGCTCCTGTCGCCGCGCGACGCCGACATCGTCGCCGGTGCACCCGGCGCGCGCCGCCGCCTTTTGGACGTGATGCTCGCGCTCAGCTCGCGCCCGTACCTCGCCGCGCTGCAGCGGTATCGCGCCGCACTCGCCCAACGGAGCGCCGCGATGCGCCGGCCCGGCGCGCTCAAGGAGCAGAGCGTCGTGGTGTGGGACGCGCCGCTCGCCGAGCACGGCGCGGTCCTCTGGCGCGGCCGGCGCGACTGGGCGCTCGCCTACCGCACCCGATACGCCGAGCTCTGCGCCGCGATCGGCGAACGCGCGCCTGCCGATCTCTCGTACACCAGCAGTATCGACGATTCCGCCGACGTCGAAGCCGCTCTGCGCGACGCGCTCGCGCGCAACCGGTCCGCCGACATCCGGCGCGGACTCACACATGCCGGCCCGCATCGCGACGACCTGTCGCTCACCCTCGGCGGACGCGATCTGCGAGCGTACGGCTCGGCGGGCCAGCAACGCACGGCCGCGATCGCGCTGCGCCTGCTCGAAGCGGCCACGCGCCGCGCTGCGTCGGGCTGCGAGCCGGTCGTCCTGCTCGACGACCCGTTCGCCGAGCTCGATGCGCGCCGCGCCGCGCGCATCCTCGAGCTGCTCGTCGCGCAGGGCAGCGGGCAAACCATCCTCGCCGTGCCGCGCGCCGACGACATTCCTCCACGCCTCACCCGGCTCCCGCGGTATCTCATTGCCGCGGGCGTCGTGCAGCGCGCGCCCGAATGACGCAGCGCAAAGGTCCGCCCGAGCCGTTGGGCAAGGCGCTCGCCGGATTTCTCGCGCGCGCCGGCCTCACGCAGCGCATCGAGCAGGCGTCCATCGTCGACGCGTGGGCGCTGCTCGTCGGTGAACAGATTGCCTCGGTGACCATGGCGCGCATGGTCACACGAGACGGCACGCTGTTCGTGGATGTGGCTACCAACGCGTGGATGCAGGAGCTCTCGCTCATGGAGCCGCAGCTCCTCAAGGTGCTCGCGCAGCACCCCGCCGGCGCGAGCGTCCAACAGATTCGATGGCGCCTGGCGCGCGTCTGAGGCGGATCCGGCGCTCTGGCTTGCCTCTGCACCCGCCATCATATTTGGAGCCTGTCCCTACTAATTCGGCGCCCACAGCGGCTGCCACCTCCCGCTTCCCATTCGCGACATGAGATCGTCTCTCGCTCGACTCGCACTCGCCCTGGCTGTTCCGGTGTCGCTGTCGGCCCAACAAGCCGCGGCGCCCGACGCGTCAGGAGGCGGCGTCGTTCCGCTGCCGCCTGTCACGCTGCCGCTCAAGCACGCACCCCAGCCGACGACGGCCGCCATCACCCCGGCCGATCTCATGACGCGGCTCTACATCTTCTCCGATGATTCGATGCAAGGGCGCGAAGCCGGCACCGCCGGCAACGTGAGAGGCACCGACTACATCGCGGGCCAGATCAAGCAGATGGGTCTCAAGCCCGCCGGCGACGACGGCACCTACTTCCAGACCATTCCACTCGAAACGCGATCGGTCGACTCATCATCGTCGATCTCGGCGGGCGACACGAAGCTCGTCGCGAACACTGACTTCGTCGTGTTGTCGCGGCGGCCGGCGACTGCGTCGGATGTGCCGATCGTGTTTGGCGGCGATCTTGGCGACAGCTCACGCATCAGCGACGACGCGGCCAAGGGCAAGTTCGTCGTGTTCACGGCGCGCGGCGGGTGGACGCGGTTCCTGCGCGCGGCGCGCCGCGGGATGGGCCTCGACAGCGCGGCGGGGATCGCCGTCGCGACACTGGACAGCGTTCCGCCGCAGATCCGTGGATTTCTGACGCGGCCGCAGACGTTCCTCGAGGACAACACGACGCGGACGCCCAGCGGTCCCACGGTGTTCTTCGTGACCGAGGCCGCGGCGACCAAGCTGTTGGGCGCCGAGCCGAGCGGCCTAACGGTAGGCAGCCCGCACGGCACCGCCTCGTTCGACGTGAAGTACTCGACCAAACCGGCGCAGTTCCCGGCGCGCAACGTGGTCGGCATCATCGAGGGCAGCGATCCCAAGCTGCGCGGCGAATACGTCGCGATCGGCGCGCACAACGATCACATCGGCATGATCCAGCACCCGGTGGATCACGACTCGCTGCGCATCTGGAATCACACCGTGCGGCCGGAAGGCGCGGACGACGGCGGCAAGCAAGCGACGCCGGAAGAACAGTCCGAGGTGGACCAGCAGCTCGCCGCCTATCGCGCCGCTCATCCGCACGGCGACCGGCTCGACTCGATCGACAACGGCGCCGACGATGACGGATCGGGCAGCGTCTCGGCGCTCGAGATGGCGCAGTACTTCGCGGCGATGAAGACCAAGCCCAAGCGCTCGCTGCTCTTCGTCTGGCACGTCGGCGAAGAAAAAGGGCTGCTCGGCTCGCGCTGGTTCACCGATCATCCGACGGTCCCGCGCGACAGCATCGTGACGCAGCTCAACATGGACATGGTGGGTCGCGGCGACGCGTACGACGAGACCGGGCGCACGAAGGCGGGCGCGCCGATTCACGGCAGCGCCGGCTACCTGCAGCTGGTGGGCTCGCGCCGCCTGTCGACTGAGTTAGGCGACTTGATCGAGAAGGTGAACAAGGAGGATCATCACAATCTGATTCTCGACTACTCCATCGACGCCGACGGCCATCCGGCGAACATCTATTGCCGCAGCGACCATTACGAGTACGCGCGCTACGGCATTCCGATCACGTTCTTCACCACCGGGTTGCACTCCGACTATCACCAGGTGACGGACGAGCCGGAGTACATCGACTACAATCACATGGCAAAGGTGGCGAACTTCGTCGCGGACGTGGCGCTGCACGTCGCGAACCTGGATCATCGCGTCGTGGTGGACCACCCGAAGCCCGATCCGAACGGGGCCTGCCGGCAGTAGCCGTCGACTCCGGACGAACCACGAACGGGCGCCCCCGGCGATGAGCCGGCCGGAGCGCCCGTTCTGTTTCGCGCGTGCCTCCACGCCTAACGGAGTGTTCTGGTCAGTGCGTCCAGATCAGCACCGTGCCGCAGTCCCCGGACTTGTACTGGGGCGGCGTGGTCGACGCGTCCGAGTAGATCTCGATGCCTGCGACCGAGCCGGGATCCAGAAACGCGTTGATGTTGTGCGCGGCGTCGTGCATGAATGTCCCGTCGATGTACACGGCGGGGTAGCAGAATCCGATGTTCGCCATCAGGACGCTCACCTGGCCCCGCGCGCTCACGATGCCGAGCATGAAGGTCGAGTCCTTGGGATCGATGCGAATCACGCGAAGGGTGGCTGCGCGCCGGAACACGTCGGTCAGCTTCGTTGCCTCCATCTTCGCAATGTCGGCGGCGGTGAAGAACTGGCCGAACCCTTCCGTTCGGCGCTGCTCGAACCCGGCGAGCTTCGAGAGCACGTCCTTGCCTTGCACCTTGACCGTCGCCAACACCGGCACTGGTTCAGTCATCATGATATCGATCGAGGCGGGATGATGGCTCGCGAGGTCGACCGCGGTGCGGACCGGCATGAGCCCCACGTGCGCGATCACGAGCGGCTGCGTGCCCGAGGGGAGCGATGCGATCCGGAACCGCCCATCGGCGCCAGTGCTGGTTTCGGCGCCGGCCGCGGGCAGCGTGACTTCCGCGCCGGCAAGCGGAGTGCCCGACGGATCCCGAATCACGCCTTCGAGCACGGCCGTCGCCTCGGCCCCGGGTCTGCCTAACGACGTGCCCGCGGCCTGCGGCTGCGCGGCCGCGGCGCTGTCGCCGCCCAGGCTCAAGTCGCGGATGGCCAGTCCGCGCGAGGCCGCGTTCACTAGCACGAACGGCGTGGCGCGCGCGCCTAACTGCGCACGAATATCGAAGATGCCGTCGCCCGGCACGCCGCAGATGGCAAACCAGCCGCTGGCGTCGGCTCTGGCGTCGACCTGGCGCGGTTCGCTGTGGAGTCCCTTCGTGTCGATGTCGAAATTGCGCCACGCGACCGTCACGCGTGCGCCCGCGACCGGCATGTCGCTGTCGGCATCGCGCACGAATCCAACGACTGTCCCGCTGGAATCGCCGGCAGCCGGCGCGCCGCAGAGCACGGTGCGGATCGCCACCGCTCCCGGAATGGACAGCGCCACGTGCACGACCGGCTTGGAACCCACCCGCACATTGCGCGAGATGGCCTGGAGATCGAGCTCACTCAGCTCGGCGTGCAGGAAGCCGATGACGAATTGTCCACGCGGCACGCCGGCGATGCTGAACGCACCGGAGGAATCGGTTTCGGCCGTGAATATCTGCGACGGTTCATCGCGCGACACGAGTTGCACGACGGCGCCGGTGAGCGGCGCCCAGCGCACGCTGTCGTACACGACGCCCTCGACTGTTGCGGTGGTCGATGCGCCTGTCTGTTGTGCGCTGGGCCGATGGAGAGGCAGGACGAGAGAGCAAAGCGCGGCCACGACGCCGTTGAGGAAGGCGTTCACTGCACCCGACGGGCGTCTCATACACCCCCTCCCGAGTCTGCCGACGAAGACCTGAAGCACCGCGCGGCGTCGCGAGTCAGGGCTCAGCCTAACGACGAAAGCCGGGCCGGGCAATAGTTCTGTGGCGAGCGTTTGAGGACGCGTGGCAGGGGGTCGGACGGAGCCACCTAACTACTTGATTTAACAAATATTTAGAGCTATCTTTTCATGGTTGGGCGCGAAGCGTACTTCGGTGTCTATTTGGTGGTGCGCGCAGGCCCGGCAAAGGTCAACCCGCGAAGGAGCTCGAGCATCGATGACGGAATACGACGCTGGTCAAATTCAAGTCCTCAAAGGCCTCGAGGCGGTTCGCAAACGCCCGGGCATGTACATCGGCTCCACGTCGTCCCGTGGGTTGCACCACCTGGTTTATGAGGTCGTCGACAACTCCATCGATGAAACGCTGGCTGGCTACGCCGACACGATCGACGTCACGATTCACGCCGACAATGCGATCACTGTCGTCGACAACGGGCGTGGTATTCCGGTCGACATTCACCCGACCGAAAAAATTCCCGGCGTCGAGCTCGCGATGACCGTGCTGCACGCCGGCGGCAAGTTCGACAAGAACACATACAAGGTTTCGGGCGGACTGCACGGCGTGGGCGTGTCGGTGGTGAATGCGCTGTCGGGGCAGCTCAAGGTGTGGGTGAAGCGGGAGGGCCAGGAGTATTACATGGACTTCGCGCGCGGCATCACGACCACGAAGCTGAAGACATTGCGCAAAGTGCCGAAGGGCGAACGCGGCACCACGGTTTGGTTCAAGCCGGACGACACGATTTTCACCGAGCTCGCGTTCGACTATGCGACGCTCGCGACGCGCCTGCGCGAGCTCTCGTTCCTGAACAAGGGCGTCACGATCACGCTCACCGATGAGCGGCCCGACCAGAAAAAGCAGGAAACGTTTCACGCCAAGGGTGGACTCAAGGAATTCGTCGCCCACCTGAACGCGAACAAGAAAGCGCTGCACCCGGACGTCATCTATGTCGAAGCCGATCGGGATGACATGGGCATCGAGGTCGCCATTCAATACAACGATGGCTACAACGAAACGGTGTTCTCGTTCGTGAACAACATCAACACGATCGAAGGCGGCACACATCTCACCGGCTTCAAGAGCGCGCTCACGCGCGTCGTGAACCAGTACGCGCAGAAGGGCAATTTCCTCAAGAAAGCCGACTTCGCGTTGAGCGGTGAGGACGTGCGCGAAGGCCTAACGGCCGTGCTGTCCGTCAAGGTGCGCGAGCCCCAGTTCGAGGGCCAGACGAAAACGAAGCTCGGCAACTCCGAAGCCGAGGGCGCCGTGCGCAGCGTGATCAACGAATCTCTCGCCGCGTACTTGGAAGAGCATCCGCGCTCGGCCAACATCATCGTGGAGAAGGCCGTGTCTGCCGCGCGGGCTCGCGAAGCGGCTCGCAAGGCGCGCGACCTCACGCGCAAGAAGTCGGCGCTCGACTCCGGCGTGCTGCCCGGCAAGCTCGCCGACTGCTCGCTCAACGACCCGCCGCTCTGCGAGCTGTACCTCGTCGAGGGCGATTCCGCCGGGGGCTCGGCCAAGGGCGGACGCGCGCGCGAGTTCCAGGCCATCCTCCCGCTGCGCGGCAAGATTCTCAACGTGGAGAAAGCGCGCATCGACAAGGTGCTGTCTAACGAAGAAATCCGCTCGATCATCACGGCCATCGGCGCCGGCATCAGAGACGATTTCCAGATCGACCAGGCGCGCTACCACAAAATCATCATCATGACGGACGCGGACGTGGACGGCGCGCACATTCGCACGCTGCTGCTCACGTTCTTCTTCCGGCAGATGCGCGAGCTCATCGATGCCGGCTTCGTCTACATCGCGCAGCCACCGTTGTATCGCGTGGCCAAGGGAAAGGAAGAGTACTACGCCTATACCGAAGCCGAGCGGGACTCGTACATCCAGCGCTTTGGCAATGGGGACGGCGCCAAGGTCAACGTGGTGATTCAGCGGTACAAAGGGTTAGGCGAAATGAACAAAGAGCAGCTCTGGGAAACCACGATGAATCCCGAGCGGCGCACACTCCTCAAGGTCGACATGGAGGACGCCGTCGCTGCCGACCTGATTTTCCAGACGCTCATGGGCGACGACGTCGAGCCGCGGCGCGTGTTCATCGAAGCGAACGCAAAGTTCGTGAGCAACCTGGACATCTGACGGCAAACGAAGTGCTTGGGATGTGCTGTCCGGAATCGGACAGCACGTCCCACTCGCGAACAATCCGAGCGCGCCCCGCGCTCGTCAGGTGGCGCACAAGCGTCGCGGCAGCAACGACTTTCCCATCGGGCGATGGCGGCACGATAGTTCCTCTGCGCCACGCGCATGTCACTCTTTCACGACGCCCGCTTCGGACTGCGCAAGCTGATCCGCATGCCCGGCTACACGGCGATCGCCATCGCCACCATCGGCATCGCGATCGGCGCGACCACCGCGATTTTCAGCATCGTCGACAACGTGCTGCTCAGGCCGCTGCCGTTCGCCGATCCGTCGCGATTGATGTTCATCGAGTCGACCTCGTCCGACGGAAAGCCGATGGACATGTCGCCGCCGGACCTCGACGACTACCGTGCGCAGAGCCACAGCTTCAGCGCGATGAGTCCGGTGGCGGGCGGCGGCAGCGCGACGCTGGGCCGTCCCGGCCTGCCGGCGCTTCGGCTCAATCGGGCGCGCGTGGGCGCCAACTTCTTTTCTTTGTTGGGCGTGAGGTTCGAGCGCGGCCGGGGCTTCGTGCCCGGCGAAGATTCGGCGCAGGCGACCAAAGTCGCTGTCCTCTCGGATCTCGCGTGGCGGCGGTGGTTCGGCTCTGACCCGTCGATCGTCGGCACGAGCATCCGGCTCAACGACACGCCGTATCGCGTGGTGGGCATCGCGCCGCCGCGCTTTTCCTATCCCGCCGATCCGGACGTCTGGATTCCGGCCGTGTGGCACGACTTCGAGCGCGGCGACAAGGCGCACGGGTTGCACGAGATGTCGGCGATCGGGCGCTTGCGCCCCGGCGTCACGGTGGCCGCCGCCCAACGCGACCTGCAGGCCGTCGCCGAGCGCATCGCCCATGATTTTCCGGGCGAGGATGCCAAGATCGGCGCCTACGTGTCGCCGCTGCGCGACGAGCTCGTCGGCGACGTGCGGCCGGCGTTGTGGTCTTTGTTAGGCGCCGTCGCACTGGTCCTGCTCATCGCCTGCGCGAACATCGCCAATCTGTCGCTCGTCCGCGGGGCATCGCGCTCGAGCGAGATCGCGGTGCGGACGGCGCTCGGCGCGTCGCGCGGGCGGCTGATCCGGCAGCTGCTGACCGAGAGCTTGCTCATTTCCGTTGCCGGCGCGGTGATCGGGACGCTGCTGGCGGCGTGGGCGGTGGATCTCGTGGTGTCGTTCGGTCCGCACGGCCTGCCCCGCCTAACCGAAATCGCCGTGAACGGGCGGATCCTGCTGTTCGCGGCGCTGCTCGCCATCGCGACCGGCGTGCTGTTCGGCCTGGTGCCGGCGCTGCACGCGACGCGCGGCGACGTCACGCCGGCGCTGCGTGACGGCCAGCGCGGCTCGAGCCACGGCGGGACGGCGCGCACGCGCTCGCTGGTCATCGTCATCGAAATGGCGCTCGCCATGGTGCTGCTCGTCGGCGCGGGCCTGCTCATCCGGAGCTTCGAGCGGCTCACGCACGTCGATCCCGGATTCCGAGCGGACCAGCTGTACGTCTTCGACATCGCGCTTACCGGCACACGGTACGATGATTCGCCGCCGACCATCGCATACACGAGGGAGGTGCTGCAACGCCTCGCCGCGCTGCCGGGCACCGAGCAGGTTGCGGTCGCCGCGGGTCGTCCGTTAGACCCGGATCCCACCTACCGCGTGTCGACGTCGTTCACGCTCGATGGGGAACCGAAGCCCGAGCCGGGCCGCGAACCGGAGTCCGCGATCATACCCGTTTCGCCGAGCTATTTTCGCACGATCGGCCTGGGGCTCGTGCGCGGGCGCGTATTCACCGAGGCGGAGAACCGGCTGGACGCGCCGCCCGTGGTCGTGGCGAACGAGGCGCTGGTCGAGCGGTACTTCCCGGGGCAGGACCCGATCGGCAAGCACATCACGTTCGGGGTCTCGTACAGTCCGCGGTCGAACGACACGACCACGGTCACGGTGCGCGGCGAGATCGTGGGCATCGTGCGCGACACGAAGCAGGAGTCGCTCGCCGAAAAGCCGGCGCCGGCGACGTACGTGCCGTACAACACGTTTCCGTTAGGCGTGACGTTTCTCGTGCGCAGCCACGCGCCGAAGGCCGCCGTCGAAGCCGCCGTCGCGGCGCAGGTGCGCGCCGTGGACCCCAACGTGGCCATGTACGAGCTGGGCAGCATGAGCGACGCGATGGCGGCCTCGACGTCGCAACCGCTGTTCTACACCGTGCTCCTCGGCGCCTTCGCGCTCCTGGCGCTGCTGCTGGCGACGCTCGGCATCTACGGCGTGATCGCGTTCCTCGTCACGGAGCGCACGCGCGAGCTGGGCATCCGGATCGCGTTAGGCGCGACGTCGGCGGCGGTCGTGCGGCTCGTGGTCTCGCGCGGCCTGCTGCTGACGCTCGGTGGCATCGTCCTCGGCGTGCTGGGCGCCGTCGGCGCAACGCGCGGCATCCGGTCGCTCCTCTACGACGTCACGCCGCTCGACGTCCCGACGTTCGCCGCCGTCGCCGTGGTCCTCGGCGCGGTCGCCGCCGCGGCGTCGTGGATTCCGGCGCGGCGCGCGTCGCGCATCGATCCGGCGATCGCGATGAAAGCCGAGTGAGCGGCACGCTGCGTTCAGGCCGTCCGCGTCACGCCATCGATCGTGACGCGGTGCGAGACCAGCGGCAACGGGTGATCGGCCTCGTCCGCGATCCCGATGGCCGTGCGCAGCGCGGCGCGGCCGACCTCGATGCCCGCGTCGTCGCGGGCGAAGATCGTCGCGATCGGCTCCCCGCGCTCCACCCAGTCGCCCGGTTTGGCGGTGATCACGAAGCCGACACCCGGGTCGATCGGATCGTCCGGGCGCTCGCGGCCGCCGCCTAACGCAATCAGCGCGCGGCCGATGGGCCGCGGGTCCACGCGCGCGACGAAGCCGCGGCGCGGCGCCTCAAACAGCTCGCAGGCGCCGGCCTGCGGCAGCACGGCCGGGTCGTCCACCACGCCCGGGTTGCCGCCCTGCGCCTCGATGACCTCCTGCAGCCGGCGCGCCGCCTGACCCGATGCGATCGCGCGCTCCATGCGCCGGCGTGCGTCGTCGCCATCGGCGGCCACGCCCCCCAGCTGCAGCATCTCGGCGCCTAACGCAAAGGTGACGGTCATCAGGTCGGGCGGACCGTCGCCCTGCAGCGCGTGGATCGCTTCCTCCATCTCCAGCGCGTTTCCTACCGCTCGCCCCAACGGGCGGTCCATGGCCGTGAGCAGCGCCACCACCGTACAGCCGCGACTCTCGCCTAACCAAACCATCGTCCCGGCCAGCTCGAGCGCCTCGTCCAGATCCGGCACCAGCGACCCCGACCCGCGCTTGATGTCGAGCACCAGTCCCGTCAGATCCTCCGCCAGCTTCTTGCTCATGATGCTCGACGCGATGAGCGGCACCGACTCGCACGTCGCGGTCGCGTTGCGCAGCGCGTACATCCCCCGGTCCGCCGGGACCACCTCCGCCGACTGGCCCATCATCACGCACCCGATCCGCTCCAGCTGCGCGCGCGCGTCCGCGAGCGTGATGTCGGTCCGCATGCCCGGGATCGATTCCAGCTTATCGAGGGTTCCTCCAGTATGCCCGAGCCCGCGACCCGACATCATCGGCACCGCCACGCCCAACGACGATACCAGCGGCGCGAGGATGAGCGACGTCTTGTCGCCCACACCGCCTGTCGAGTGCTTGTCCACGCGCGCGGCGGCGAGATGTCCCAACGAGAGTTGGGCGCCGTTTCGCCGCATGGCATCGGTCAGTGCAGCCGTTTCGGTGCGGTCGAGACCGTGCACGTACACGGCCATCAGCATCGCCGCCATCTGATAGTCGGGGACGTCGCCCGCCACGTATGAGCGGATCAACGCACTCCATTCCGACGGCTCGAGACGGCCGCCGTCTCGCTTCCGCTCGATGAGCCGTGTGACGAGCATTGACCGGGATTGGGGGTATTTCTACGTTGTCGCCGGCGCGAAGCGCTGCGACCTGATGCGCTTTCACCGTCCAAATGTCGGAGCTTTCATGCCCATCCGCTACCTCATCGCCGCGGCGGTGTTCACACTCGTTGCCGGCTCCGCTCACGCGCAGTCCGCAGCTGCCCACATTGCTGAAGGCGACAGCGCCGACGCCGCGCTCCAGCCGTCGACCGCGCTCGAGCACTACGAAGCTGCGCTGTCCGCCGACTCGACCAACTACGAAGCGCTCTGGAAGGCATCGCGTGAAGCCGTTGACCTCGGCGAATTCGAGCCCGACAAGAACAAACGAAAGGAGTATTTCGCGGAAGGCGAACGCTTCGCGCGTCGCGCCGTCGCGGCGGATTCGACCAACGCCGAGGGTCACTTCGCGCTCGCGCGAGCGCTGGGACGCGTTGCGCTCACGTTGGGCGCGCACGACCGCGTGAAGTACGGAAAGGAAGTCCGCAATCAAGCGCTCGAGGCGCTCAAGTACGACTCGCTCCACGCCGGCGCCCTGCATGTGCTCGGTCGGTGGAACGCGGAAATCATGCGTTTGAGCGGGTTCTCGCGCTTCTTCGCCAAGACCTTCCTCGGCGGTGGCGTGTTCGATCGGGCGAGCTGGGACTCGGCTGTCTACTACATGGAGAAGTCAGTGGCGGTTGATCCCAAGCGCATCGTCCACCGACTGGACCTGGCCGAGATCTATCGCGATCGCGACAAGCCCGGCGATCGCGAGAAAGCACGGGAGCAGTTCCAGGCGGTGATCGACGGGCCGATCACTGAATACAACGACAAATTCTACAAGAAACAGGCAGCAAAGGAACTCGCCAAGCTCCACTGACCGGTCT
>DAHUXU010000217.1 GCA_027307005.1 Gemmatimonadota bacterium | reverse complement strand
CACTCGCATGAGCACGTTTCTCGGCGTCATCATAGCGAGCTGGGCGGCGTTCATTCTCGTCTGGTTAGGTCTGTCGTTTTTCGTCAAACGCGACGTGCGAGGGGGGCGATTCGCCCGCGCCTACCAGGTGCGCATGCTCGTCATCGCGATCCTCGTCGTCGTGATCGTCCGAGCGCTTCGCCGTCACAGGTCGGCGACGCATCACCTGGCGAACAGCCTGGTGGTCTTCACGCCTTCGTTATCGCTCGCGTGGATCGGGGTGGCGCTCACGGTGCTCGGCATCGCCGTGGCGATTTGGGCGCGGTTGTATCTCGGGCGCAACTGGAGCGCGAGTCCGGCCGTGAAGGAAGGACACGAGCTCGTGACCACTGGGCCGTACGCGTTCGTTCGCCACCCCATCTACTCCGGCATCACCCTCGCTACCCTGGGCACCGCGCTCACCGGCTCGATCTTCGGGATAGCTTTCTTCATCATCGTGACGACAATTTTTCTGTTCCGCGTCGGCACGGAAGAGCGCTACATGCTGGAGTTGTTTCCCGGGACATATCCGGCCTATCGGGCGCGCACGAAGCGATTGGTGCCGCTCATCTGGTGACGCCAATGCGCCGCATCGATCGCGGAGCCGCCCAACGCCGGGCCTCAGCGGATCGCGGCTTCGGCGCTGCCTAACGAGCTGGGCGCGCGCGAGAGCACGGCCGGGTGCCGGCGCCGTCCCAAAGGCGAGGGCCACAACGTTCGAGGCACCGTTGTAATTTGGAGCGCACGGTGTTAGCTTGATAGGTACGGCCGGCGCCCAGCGCACGGCCCTCAGGCATATGGATTTGGGGCCCGCCAGATTGCGGGCCTTTTTTTTGTTCCAGGCGTTGCCGTCAGTTGACGGCGCCCCTTCGTGAGGGTTGTCACGAGCACGTTGTTGTCGGTTCGTGCAGCACCAGGTCGAAAGACCGCGCTCCGACCACAGCACAGATCAATTTCGAGGAGCACATCATGCGCACGACCGGCGTAGTAAAGTGGTTCAACGATGCAAAGGGCTTTGGCTTCGTCACGCCCGCAGACGGACAGAAAGATTGCTTCGTACACCACTCGGCCATCCAAGGCGAAGGCTTCAAGTCGCTCTCCGAAGGAGAGACGGTGGAGTTCGACATCGTGCAGGGCCAGAAGGGCCCGGCGGCCGAGAACGTGACACGAGTGGCCCGCTAAAGAACGCGACGATCCCACGTTCACCGGACGCGCACCGTTCGTGGTGCGCGCTCCGGTAAGTCGAGCGCCGGTTGGCAGACGCGAGTCAGACCAGCCGGCGCTCGATCCACGTAAGGAGGTTCGATGATCGAGAGCTCGAATGCGCGTCCGCTGGCCGAAAGCCCGCTGTGGGCCGATCGTCCGTCATTCCTGGCTTCACACCGTGCGCTTGCCATCTGCAGGCACGAGCTCGAGATGCTTGCCGAGAACGTCGTGCGCGGCGTGGCGGCGCTCTCCGGCACCGGAGTGGAGCAGAAATCGAAGGAACGGCTCTCGCCGGGCCGGTGCATTGTCCAGCTCGGGCCGGTCGCGCTCACGATTACGTGGCTGCGCAGCACCATAGACTCGGTTGCCGATGGCGATCTGCTCGTCATCGTCTGGCACGGCTCCGTGGCGCCGCGCGGAGAGCACTTGCCCGAGCGCATGACGGCGCCGCGCACGCTGGTGGCCGCAACCGCGCTCTGGGAAGAGGTCTTCGTGGCGGCCGGCACGGATCAAGCGAGCTGGGTCTGGCAGCCGAAGGACGCGAGCGTCACGGGCTATTCGTCATCGGAGCTCGCCGCGCAGTGCGTCGAGCGCTTGCGCCTGGCGTACGAGGAGTTTCGCGAGAAGGGAGAGGCGGTCGCCTAACGCGCTCGCCGGATCAGACGACCGGTTTCGCCGCGGCCGGAAGTACACCGCGGGCGTCGCTCCATCAGGACGTCAGAACCGCGCGAGTACCTTCTTGGCCAGGGCTTCTTCCATCTGCTCGAGCTGCTGCGCGGTTTTTGCGGTGTTGACCGCGGTCACCGTCACACTGAACGCGCGATTGCCCTTCCGGACTTCGAGCTTCGCGTAGTTGTCGCCTCCGGTCCAATAGGCCTCATCACCGAGACCGCTCACCGGATGCGGGCCCATGTTCTTTTGTCCCTGAAACATGTAAACCTGCTGAACCATGAGATTCACGACAGGTTGATCGCTGAACGCGGACGTGTCCGGCGAAAACAAGCAAATGATCTTGCTTCCCAGGTACGGTCGTCCCGGCAGCGACTTCATGCCGACCACCGCGTTTACTTCGGCGACGGTGAGAAGCGAGCATGGGTCGACCGATGGCGCCTGCGCGGCGAGACGCGGTGCCACAACGCAGGAAAAAAGTGCGAGGGAAGCGATGATCCTGACGCCACGCATCTCGACCTCCACGGGTTGGCCTGGGAGCGGAACGGGAGGCTGAGAGTATCTCGCCCAACGGGGACCGTCGTCAAGGGCCGCGACGACATGCCGGTGCTTCCGCCGGACGGAGGTCCTCAGTTATCGCGGGTGGGGTGCTCGAACCTTTTCCCGATCCACGCCAGGCTTTGCGCAACGTGCTCGCTCCAGTACGGCCACGTGTGCGCGCCCGGGTACTCGTGGTACTCGTGGGGCACGTGCAAGGCCGTCAGTCCGGCGTCGAAGGCACGATTCTCATCCACCCAAGGATCCTGGGTTCCGACATCGAAGTACAATGCCGGCATCAACGCCGGGTGGGTGTCGCGCAGCCGCTCCACCCGCGTCAGGGGATCGCGCGAGCGCCAGGCGGCGGTGTCTTTGCCTAACGCCTGCTCGAGCGAGGGCCAGACGTCGCCCATCGACTGTCGCAGCTGCTCCAGGTTCGAGGCGTAGACGTCGTGCCCGGCGTACGGATGCGGGCCGGCGTACATCAACTGCAGGGTGCCCGAATGGCTCGCGGCGGCGCTCCACACCTCGGGATACTGGAGCGCCAGATCCACGGCGCCGAATCCGCCCATGCTCAAGCCCGCGATGGCGCGGTGGTCGCGATCGGGCATGGTACGGTACACCGAGTCGACGTGGTGGACGAGGTCGCGCGCGACGTAGTCGTCGTAGTGCGGCCACGGCACACAAAACGTCGATGCCGGCTCCTTGCGCGTCATGTCGCGCTTGCAGGCGCTGTAATCGCCCATGGAATTCCACGTCGTGTACCAGCTGTTGTCGCCGTCGGGCATGACGACGATGAACTCGGGACCGCCGGCGGCGATCAACGAGTCCATCGTGGCGTCGAGATGGCCTAACTTCACCCAGTTGGTCTCGTCGCCCGAATAGCCGTGCAGATAGTACGCGACCGGATAGCGCCGGCTCGTATCCGTTGCGTACGATGGCGGCAGGTACACGAGATAATGCTTGGTGACGCCTAACGCGGACGACCACAGCGAATCGGTTCTGACCGTGCCGTGCGATGGCAGCAGCGTCGATGCGGCGAGCAGCAGCTCGAGCAGCACGGTGCTCAAGGCCGCGAGACCAGCGCCTCGGCGAGGATGTCCCACGCGAGGAGCGCGCACGGGTGGCGCACCGGCAGCCGCGCCACGCCCGACAGCGCACGCAAATCACCGAGGGACTCGTCCGCTGCGCCTTCTTCGCCGTGCACCATGCGCGTGAATCGATCCAGGATCTCCGCGGCCTCGGCTCTGGTCCTGCCCTTGAGCCGCTGCGTGAGCATCGACGCGGACGCTTGCGAGATCGCGCATCCTTCGCCCGTGAAGCGCACGTCGCGCAGCGTGTCCCCGTCGAATTGCAGTTGCAGATCGATCACGTCGCCGCAGAGCGGGTTCTTCTTGCGCAGCGAGATGTCGGGGTGCTCGAGGTTCCCGCGGTTGCGCGGACGCCGATAATGGTCGAGGATCAGCTCCTGGTACAACGCGGCGATATTCGCGCGGCGCGCGTCCTGTGCGTTGGGCACGCGAGCTTGGTCGTCAGGCGCCGACACGACTGAACATCTCCCGCGCCGCCATGACGCCGTTCACCAGCGCGTCGACGTCGGCGTCGTCGTTGTACACGTAAAACGAGGCGCGCGCTGTGGCGCTGACACCGAGCCGCCGCATGAGCGGCTGCGCGCAGTGGTGGCCGGCCCGGATGCAGACGTGATACGAATCCAAGATGGTCGCCAGATCGTGGGGGTGCACATCTCCTACGTTGAAGCTGAGCACACCGCTGCGATGCTCCGGCGCCGGGCCGTAGATGCGCACGCCCTCGATCGCAGCCAGCCGCTGGTACGCCGCGTTGACGAGGCCGCGCTCGTGAGTCCGCACGGCGTCCATGCCGATGCGTTGCAACAGGTCGGCCGCCGCGGCGAGTCCCACGGCGCCGGCGGCGTTAGGCGTACCTGCCTCGAACTTGTGCGGCAGGCGATTCCACGTACTGTGGTCGTCTTCCACGAATTCGATCATGTCGCCACCCGTCATGAACGGCGGCATCGCGTCGAGCAGATAGCGGCGCCCAACGAGCACGCCGATGCCAGTCGGCCCGAGCATCTTGTGTCCGCTCGCGGCGAAGAAGTCCACGCCCAGGTCGTCGACGCACACCGAGAGGTGCGGCGCGGCCTGCGCACCGTCACAGACCGCGATCGCTCCGACGCCATGCGCCAGATCCACGATCTCGCGTACCGGCGCGATCGTGCCCAACACGTTGGAGACGTACGGGAACGCCACGACCCTGGTGCGCGACCCGAGCAGCGTGCGCAGGCGATCGAGGTCGATCGACCCGTCGGCCTCGAGCTCGCAGATGCGGAGCCGTGCCGTCCTCTCGAGCGCCAATTGTTGCCATGGGACGAAGTTCGCGTGGTGCTCCGCGGCCGTCACGACGATCTCGTCGCCGGCGCCGACGTTCGCGCGACCCCATGACGACGCGACGAGGTTGAGCGATTCCGTGGTGCCGCGCGTGAAGATCAGGCAATCGCTGTCGCGCACGCCGAGGAAGGCGGCGACGCGGGCGCGCGCATCGTGGTACCGCCGCGTGGCGCGCACCGAGAGCTCGTACGCGCCGCGATGCGGATTCGCGTTGTCGTTCTCGTAGAAATCCCGGATCGCATCCAGTACGACGCGCGGCTTCTGTGTGGTGGCGGCGGAATCCAGATAGACGAGCCGTGGCGACGCCGCGAGCAGCGGAAATTCGGATCGGGGCAGGCTCATCATCGAATGCGGGCTCCAACCCAGATCGCATCCTGCTCGATGTGCACCTCGTACACGGGCAACGCGTCGATCGCCGGAAAGCGCTTCACGGCGCCCGTGCGGCAGTCGTACCGCGCACCGTGCCACGCGCACTCGATGATGCCGCCCGGAAGCAGCGCGCCGTCGGACATCGCAAACTCCTGATGCGTGCACACGTTGCCTAACGCATGAATCTCGCCGTCCGTGTTCACGAGGCACACCCGTTCGCCGGTCGAGAGCGTCACGCCTTTGAGCGTTCCGGGCGGCAGCTCGTCCACGTCTGCGACGCGCTCGAGCGCCGGTCGCGCGGCGGAGCTCACGATCCCGCGGCCGCCCCCGCTCCCGCGAAGCGGCGCAGCGTGAGCGCCTCGAGCTCCGCGCGGACTTCCGGCACGCCGACCGCCTCGATCACGCCCGCCGCGAACGCATAGGTGAGCAGCTTCCGCGCCCGCTCGGCGCCGATGCCGCGGCTCTTCATGTAGAAGAGCGCCATTTCATCCAGCCGCCCAACGGTGGCGCCGTGTGTGCACTTGACGTCGTCGGCGAAAATCTCGAGCTGCGGCTTGGTATCGATTCGCGCCTGCGCCGAGAGGAGCAGGTTGTTGTTCTCCTGCTTGCCGTCGGTTTTCTGCGCCTCCGGCCTAACGAACACCTGGCCGTTGAACACCCCGTGCGACGAACCATCCAGGATGCCCTTGTAGACTTCCCGGCTGAACGTGTTCGGGCTCGCGTGCTCGATGCGCGTCTGCTGATCGACGTGCTGCTCGCCGTCCAACAGGTAGAGGCCGTGCAGCGTCGCGCCGCTGCCTTCGCCGGCGAGCAGCGTATACACGTTCGTGCGCGCGAGCTCGCCGCCCGCGGCATACGCGAACGACACGAGGTGGCTGTCGCGCCCTTGGTGCGCCTGCAGCGTGCCCACGTGGAACGCGCGCTCGCTCTCGGTTTGCAGCTTCAGGTGCGCGAGCGTTGCGCCGTCGCCGAGCACCGCTTCGGTGACTGCGTTCGTGAAATAGCCCGTGGCGCCGCCCAACGACACATAGCTCTCGATCACCGTGGCCCTGGCATGATGCCCGGCGACGATGAGGGTCCGGACGTGCGACGCCGATCCGGCCGCTTCCGGCGTCGACACGAAGACCAGATGGATGGGCGTCTCGAGCGCTACGTCAGGCGCGAGCTGGATCAGCGCGCCATCGTGCATGAACGCCGTGTTGAGCGCCGTGAACGCCGTCCGCTGGTAGTCCGCCACCTTGCCGACGTGGCGCTCGAGCACTTCCGGCTGCTCTCGCCAGGCCCGCGCAAGGTCCGTGACCGTGACGCCCGTGGGGCGAGCCGCACCGCTCGACAATGCCGCGTCGTATCGGCCGTTCACGAACACCAGCCGGATCCAGTCCGGCCGCGCGAACGTGAACGGCTCGACGTCGGCCGCTCCGAGCCTAACGGAGCGCGCCGGACCGCCAGGCAGCGCCCGGAACGTGCCTTCGGCAATGGGCGCGACGCTCGTGAAGTGCCAATCTTCGTTCTTCGGCGTCGGGAAGCCGAGCGCCGCAAAGCGATCGATGGCTGCGCGCCGGAGCGGCAGCAGCCACGACGGCCCGCTCCCGCCGCCGTTCGCTGCGAAATCCTCGAATTCGCGCAGCAACACCGGAGCGGTCACGCCACTGCCTCCGCCGGCGTTTCGATCCAGTCGTAGCCCTTTTCCTCGAGCTCGAGCGCCAACTCCTTGCCGCCCGACTTCACGATGCGTCCCGCGGACAGCACGTGCACGAAGTCGGGCACGATGTGGTTGAGCAGCCGCTGGTAGTGCGTCACCACGATGGTCGCGTTGTCAGGGCGACGCAGCTTGTTCACGCCCTCGGCCACAATCCGTAAGGCGTCGATGTCGAGGCCGGAGTCGGTCTCGTCGAGAATCGCGAGACGCGGCCGCAGCACGGCCATCTGGAGAATCTCGTTGCGCTTTTTCTCGCCGCCCGAAAACCCGGCGTTCACGCTGCGGTTGAGCATGGACGGTTCCATGTCCACCAACGCGAGATTCTTCTCCATGATGTCGAGGAACTCGAGCGGGTCGACCTCGTCCTGGCCGTGCGCCTTACGAATCTCGTTGTACGCCGAGCGCAGGAAGTACGCGTTGGACACGCCCGGAATCTCGACCGGATACTGAAACGCCATGAAGAGCCCGGCGTGAGCACGCTCCTCGGGCTGCATCGCGAGCAGATCGTTTCCATCGAGCGTCGCGCTGCCGCCGGTGACCTCGTACGCCGGATTGCCGGCGAGCACCTGCGCGAGCGTGCTCTTGCCCGAACCGTTCGGGCCCATGACCGCGTGCACTTCGCCCGCGTTCACGTGCAGCGTGATACCCTTGAGAATGTCCGCGCCTCCGCCGACCCTGGCCTGCAAATTTCGAATATCGAGCACGATGTCCGTTCCCCGAGTGATGTGACCGCGAACCGCCGCGCCTAACCGACGCTGCCTTCCAGCGTGATGCCCAGGAGCTGCTGCGCCTCGAGCGCGAACTCCATCGGCAGCTCCTTGAACACGTCCTTGCAGAAGCCGGCGACGATCATCGACACCGCGTTCTCCTTGGAGATGCCGCGCTGCTGCAGATAGAAGATCTGGTCCTCGCCGATCTTCGACGTGGACGCCTCGTGCTCCACCTGCGCCGTGTCGTTGCCGACTTCGATGTACGGGAACGTGTGCGCGCCGCAGCGGTTGCCGATGAGCATCGAGTCGCACTGCGTATAATTGCGCGCGCCGGCCGCCTTGGGGCCGACGTATACGCGCCCGCGATAGCTGTTGTTGCCCTGGCCGGCCGAAATGCCCTTGGACACGATCGTCGAGCGCGTGTTGCGTCCCAGGTGCAGCATCTTGGTGCCGGTGTCCGCCTGCTGGTGGTGATTCACCACCGCCACCGAGTAGAACTCACCCACCGAGTTGTCGCCCTGCAGAATGACACTCGGATACTTCCAGGTGATCGCCGATCCGGTTTCGACCTGCGTCCACGAGATCTTCGAGTTGGCGCCGGCGCATTTGCCGCGCTTGGTGACGAAGTTGAAGATCCCGCCGCGTCCTTCCTCGTCGCCCGCGTACCAGTTCTGCACGGTGGAGTACTTGACGGTGGCGCTCTCGTGCGCGATGAGCTCGACGACGGCCGCGTGCAGCTGGTGTGTCGACCGCTTGGGCGCCGTGCAGCCTTCCAGATAGCTCACGTACGCGCCTTTGTCGGCGATGATGAGCGTGCGCTCGAACTGTCCCGTGTTCTCGGCGTTGATCCGGAAATACGTGGACAACTCCATGGGGCCGCGCACGCCGGGTGGCACGTAGACGAACGAGCCATCGGAGAACACCGCCGAGTTGAGCGACGCGTAGAAGTTGTCGCTGTACGGCACGACGGAGCCGAGATACTTCCGCACGAGATCGGGATGCTCGCGCACGGCTTCGCCCAGCGAGCAGAAGATGATGCCTAACTTGGCCAGCTGCTCGCGGTACGTGGTGCCCACGGAGACGCTGTCGAACACCGCGTCCACGGCCACTCCGGCCAGGAGCTGCTGCTCCTTGAGCGGGATGCCGAGCTTGTCGTAGGTCTCGCGGAGCTTGGGGTCGACTTCGTCCAGGCTGCCTAACGGATTGCGCGTCTTGGGCGCCGAATAGTACACCTGGACCTGATAGCTGATCGGCTCGTAGCGGACGTTGCCCCAATGCGGCTCGCGCATCGTGGTCCAGCGGCGATACGCCTTGAGCCGCCACTCCAGCAGCCATTCCGGCTCCAGCTTCTTGGCGGAAATCACGCGCACGGTGTCCTCGCCGAGCCCCGCCGCGATTGCGTCCGCGTCGATGTCGGTGATGAAGCCGAACTTGTATTCCCGGTTGACCAGGTTCTCGATCGAGCTGCTCATCACGTCTCCTTGGTCCGAACGGCGCCGGATTCCCGGAACCGCACGCTGTATTCGCAGGCGCCGCAGCCATTCAGGATGTGCGACACGCGGTCCACCGATGCATCGAGTGTGCGCGACAGAAACCGACGCTCGGCGTCGCAGATCTCCGGAAATCGCTCGGCCACGGCCAGCAGGGCACAGTTGTGCGACACGACATCGGCCGAGTCAGGCGTTTGACGCCACTCGGTCATGAAGCCTTCGTGGGCCATGGCGCGACTCACGATCTCGAGTCGATGCTCTGCCGAGGCGTGCGTCAGCTCCGGCTTCAAGCGCTCGGCGATGGTCTCGAACTGCGACTCGAGCATCGAGACTGCGGCGTCGCGGCCGTCGCGCTGGGCGACCTGATCGAGCAATTGCAGCAGCGTGCCCTGGTAGCGGCGCGGGAACAGCGCCTCGCCCCGCTCCGTTAGGCGGTAGGCGAACGCCGGAGCGCCCACACCCCGCCGCTCGCGGTCGTACTCGACGAGCTGCTCCGACTCGAGCTCCTTGAGATGGTGCCGCACGGCGTTGAGCGACACGTTCAGTCGCTCCGCGAGATCGGCCGCCGTCAGGCGACCTGCCGCGGCGGGCGCTCGTTTGAGCTCGATGAGAATCGCTGCCCGCGTCCCCTTGGGGCCGCCGGCAGCGAGTTGTAGATCGTGGTGCAGCACGACGTCACTCCACACTCGGTCTTGCAATCCTAAGTGAATTACTCGGGATTGTCAAGATAATGTGG
>DAHUXU010000208.1 GCA_027307005.1 Gemmatimonadota bacterium | reverse complement strand
GTCTGGCTGCTCGCCCAACTGGTGAGGCGTTGATGGCCGCGCGCGCGAAGGGTCGGAAGACCGGCGCCGGATCGCCGGCCGGCGAGGCCGCGAAGCTTCCCGATCTCACGGCGCCGGTCGAGGACTACCTCAAGGCGATCTACGAGCTCGAGCGCGCCGGCGAGCCCGCGGCAACGACCGATCTGGCGGCGCACCTCGGCCTAACGCCGGCGTCGGTCACCGGCATGGTGCGGCGGCTCGCCGGCCAGGGTCTCCTGACGCACGAGCGCTACCGCGGCGTCCGCCTAACGCAAAGGGGAAAGCGGAGCGCCCTCCGCACGATCCGCCGCCACCGCGTGATCGAGGCGTATCTCGTCCACGCCCTGGGGTACGCCTGGGACGAGGTCCATCCGGAAGCGGAACGTCTCGAGCATGCGGCGACGGACGCGCTCATCGACCGCCTGGCGATCGCCATCGGCGAGCCCACGGTGGATCCGCACGGCGCGCCGATTCCGAGTCGCGAAGGCGCCGTCGACGAAGCGAGCTATCACGCGTTGGCCGACCTGGGCGCCGGTGCGGCGGCGACCGTGATGCGCGTCGCCGACGAGGACCCGATGCTGCTGCGCTATCTCGCTGATCTCGCGCTCACGCCGGGCTGCACGGTGCGCGTGGTCGAGCGCGCGCCCTACGGCGGCCCGATCACGATCGAAGTCAACCGAAGACGCAAGCTCATCGGTCCCGCGCTCGCCGAGCGCGTCCTCGTACGCGCGGAACACGTATAGACGGCCGGGTCCGCCGAGCGGCGTTGCGGGACGCGCGGCGCACGCGATATGCTTGCGATGACGCATCAGACACCCGGCGGTTTTCTCAGAGACACGACGCATGCGCATCGACATCGACGTGAACGGACACCGGCACTCGGTGGACGTGGATCCATCGCAAACGCTGCTCGAAGTTCTGCGCGACGAGCTCGGCCTTACGGGAACGAAGTATGGGTGCGGCGAAGGGCGATGCGGCGCCTGCACGGTGCTCGTGGGCGCGCACGCCGTGGCGTCGTGCACGATCCCCGCGCAATCCGCGGCGGGCCCGCCGATCACGACGATAGAAGGATTGGAGCGCGACGGTCGCCTGCACCCGGTGCAGCAAGCGTTTCTCGACGAGCAGGCATTTCAATGCGCGTACTGCACGCCCGGGATGGTCATGGCGAGCGTCGCGCTGCTCCGCGCCAACGCGCAGCCGAGCCGCGAGGACATCGCGCACGCGCTCGAGACGAACGTCTGCCGGTGCGGCACGTATCCCCGGATCGCCGCCGCCGTTAGGCGGGCGGCCGCCGCCGGTGGCGGGGAGACGCCGCGATGAAACCCGCCGCTCGATCCGAAGGCGCCTCGCGCCGGGAGTTCTTGAAGATGCTGGGTGGTGGACTGCTGGTGGTGCTCGTCTCGCGGGATGCCCTGGCGAGCCCGGCGCTCGGCGCCCGCCTAACGGAAGGGCCGGCGCCCGGCCGGCCGCAGATGCCGGAAAACGTGAGCGCGTGGCTGCACATCGATCAGAACGGGGACGTGACGGTGTTCACCGGGAAGGTCGAGTTCGGCCAGGGCATCCGCACCTCGCTGGCGCAGGAGGTCGCGGAAGAGCTGCGCGTGCCGATGTCGTCGATCCGGCTCGTGATGGGCGACACCCTGCTCACGCCGTTCGACATGGGCACGTTCGGCAGCCGCTCGACGCCCCAGATGGGCACCCAGCTCCGCAAGGTTGCCGCCACGGCGCGCGAGCGCCTCGTGGCCCTCGCCGCCGAGCGGTGGCACGTCGATGCCGGCCGCCTAACGACAGCCGACGGGCGCGTCACCGATCCGCAGACGCACAAGTCTGCGCGGTACGGCGATCTCACCGCGGGCCGCACGATCACCGCCGACGTCAAGGACGATGTCGCGCTCACCCCCGCGGCGCACTGGACCATTGCCGGGACATCCGCGCCGCGCGTCGGCGCCCGCGACCTCGTCACCGGCCGCCATCAGTACACGTCGGACATGCGTGTGCCGGACATGCTGTACGCCAAGATCCTTCGTCCGGAGTCCATCGGTGCGACGCTCGCCCCGCTCGACTCGAGCGCGGCGGAGTCGATGCCGGGCGTCGCGGTGACGCGCGACGGCGATTTCGTGGGCGTCACGGCGCCGTCGCCGGTCGTCGCGGCCAAAGCGTTAGGCGCGCTGCGCGCGACCTGGACGCCGGCGCCGGGTCCGTCGCCATCGTCGCGCGACATCTACGACTATCTGCGCCGTACGCCGGCGCCGGAGGCGGGCCCGGGACACGAGGGCGGCCCCACGGAACCCTTCGAGCGCGGGAACGCGGCCGGCGCACTGGCGTCGGCGCGGCACCGCCTCACGCAATCGTACACGGTGGCCTACATCGCGCACGTGCCGCTCGAGCCGCGCGCCGCCCTCGCGCAGTACGCGCACGGACGCGACGGCGACCGCCTGACGGTCTGGACGGGCACGCAACGCCCGTTCGCCGTGCGCGATCAGGTGGCGCAGGCGGTCGGAATGCCTAACGATCGCGTTCGCGTCATCGTCCCCGATACGGGATCCGGCTACGGCGGCAAGCACACCGGCGAAGCAGCCGTCGAAGCCGCGCGGCTCGCCAAGCGCCTCGGCAAACCGGTCAAGCTCGTGTGGACGCGGGAAGAAGAATTCCGTTGGGCGTACTTCCGGCCCGCCGGCGTGATCGACGTCGATGCCGGCGTGGATGCGGACGGCGCCATCACCGCGTGGACCTTCGACAACTACAACTCCGGTCCGGCGGCGATCCGCCCGCCGTATCCCATCGCCAATCAACGCGTCACGTTCCACCCGTCGGTGTCACCGCTGCGTCAGGGCTCGTATCGCGCCCTGGCAGCGACGGCCAATCATTTCGCGCGCGAGTCGCACGTCAGCGAGCTCGCCCACATGGTCGACATGGATCCGGTGGCGTTTCGCCTCAAGAACATCGATGATCCGCGGCTCCACGACGTCGTGCAGAAGGCCGCCGACACGTTTGGTTGGCCGGGCACGAATCATCAGCCGGGACACGGCATCGGCGTGGCCTGCGGATTCGAGAAAGGCGGCTACGTGGCCACGTGCGCCGAAGTGTCGGTCGATCGCGGATCGGGCGACGTGCGCATCGTGCGCGCCGTGACTGCATTCGATTGCGGCGCCATCGTGAATCCCGATGGACTGCGCAATCAGATTTCCGGCGCACTCGTCCAGGGCGTGGGCGGTGCGCTGTTCGAGGCCATCGACTTCGATCACGGAGTGATTCGCAACGCGCACCTTGCCGACTACCGTGTGCCGCGGTTCAGCGATGCGCCGGCGATCGATGTGGTGCTGGTCGATCGTCCCGATGAACCGTCGATGGGCGCGGGTGAGGCGCCGATCATGGCGCTGGCGCCCGCGGTGGCCGCTGCGATCTTCGAGGCGACCGGCGTCAGGCTGCGCAGCCTGCCCATGGCGCCGAGCGGCATCAAGCTGGCCGCCGCATCGGGCGCCGGCTCGAGTTAGGCGAAAGCCTTACGGCCGGCCCCCGGCGCTGTCCGGCCGGAACCGGCGCCCGCGGCGGAGCTGCCGGAGCGATCGGAACTCGTCGCGCTGCTCCGGCGTCAGCACACTGTCGATCTGAGCCCGCGTCGCGCCGATGAGCGCGCGAATCTGCGGGCCCGTCACTTTGCGGATCGAGTCCAACATCGCCATCCGGCGCATCATGATGGTATCGATGCGCGCCTCCTGATCCGGCGTCAGGCGCAGCTGGCGGGCGAGCCCGGCGAGCATGTGCGCCCGGGCGCTGTCCGCGTTCGGCCTAACGTAGTCGCGCATCGTCCCGAATGCACCGAACGGAGCACGGTGCGGCCGGAAGAAGGCACGGTCGAGGCCGATGCCGACGAGAATGCCGGCGATCAGCGTCACCGCCACGACGACCGCCGCCATCGCGCGCGGCGAGAACGCGCCGTCGGGTCGCTCCCCACGCGGAGCCGTCATTGCGCGAGCACCTCGGCGGCGAACGATTCGGTGGTCGGTTGTCCGACGAGGGAGACCGCCGCATCCTGGTCGGGCGCGGCGCCGGTGACCGCCTCGATGAGCGTCGTCCCGGCCCCGCTCGATTCGGGCGCCGGCCGATCGTGCATGATGAGCGCGAACGCCGCGATCGGCGCCGCCACCGCCAGCGGCACCGCCGCCCGCGTCCAGCGTGCCGCGTGCTCCCACCAGCGCCGCGGCCGCGCCGCCGCGCGTCTGCCTAACGCAGCGATGTGGATCCGGCGCGCCAGCGCGTCCCAGTCCACCTCGTCGTACGGCGGCTCGCCGGACACGCGCTCGAGCTGCGCCCTCAGCTCCGCCTCGAGCCCGCCGTCATGTTCGTCACTCATCGTTCCGTTCTCCGCGCAGCGGCGCGAGCGCTTTTCGCAACGCGTGACGCGCCATGTGGAGGTGCCACCGCACCGTCCCTTGTGAAACGCCTAACATTGAAGCGATCTCGACGCCCGACATGCCGTCGACCTCGGCCAACTCCACGATCAACCGCTGACGTTGCGACAATCCGCCCAGCGCCGCCTGGAACCGCTCGCGGATTTCCGTGCGGTCGTACATTCCGGCCGGCGAGGGCTCGGCGGCCTCGAGCGTGTCCAGCGGCATCGCCTCCGTCCGCCGAATCGCTCGCGACTTCCGCGCATTGAGACCGCGATTCACGACGATGCGGAAGAACCACGGCCCGAACGGGCGCGACAGGTCGAACGATGCGATGCGCTCGAGCGCCGTGAGAAACGCGTCCTGCACCAGATCTTCGGCATCCTCGCGGTGGCCTAACACACGATCGGCGATCGCGAAGGCCCGGCGCATGTAGCGCCGCACCACGAGATCGAACGCCGCCACATCGCCGCGCTGCACGCGCGCGAGCAGCGCCGCCTCTTCCGCGAACGCGCGCTCGCTCTCCGACGACTCTGCGGCGCTCGATTCCACGACCGCGCTCACGCGGGTCGCAACGCCCCACACGGGCGCGGATTGGACATCCACCGGACACGACACGATCGGCGCATTCCTCTCACGGGATGACGCTCACCGGGCGAACCGGACAGCCAGGCCACCCGCTACGAATACCGACTGGCGAGCCAGACCGTTGGGCGTCAGAGACCGTTTCCGCCACCCATGCGTGAGCGCATCTGTTCGTCGCGCTTCTCGTCCTCGTCGTGAATCTTTTGCACGTTGGCGTCGAACTTGGGCTGCTGATCGGGAGTCAATAGCGCGCGCGCATCGCCGAGCTCCTGGTCGCGCAGCTGTCGCGCGCCGGTGCGCAGCGACTTGGCCGAGTCCGGATCGGCGCTGCCGTCCTGCATCAGCGTCCACAAGGCGCGGCCGTAGTCGCCCAACTGGGGCCGGAACGCCTTCTCGAGTTTGTCGAGCGTGTCTTTCTGCGCGTTCTGCAGCTTGATGTCTTTGAGCGCGGCCTTGAGCGCGGCCATGTCTTCGAAGCGCTTCTGGGTATCGTCTTCGGACATCTGATGGCGCTGCCCCCGGCGGTTGCC
>DAHUXU010000312.1 GCA_027307005.1 Gemmatimonadota bacterium | reverse complement strand
GTGCGGCGGCGACGCCGGCGATGCGGAATGAACGGGTCATGAGGGCGAGTGGTCGGGTCGTGCCGGGAGCGCGTCGGTGCGCCGGGTGGCAGTTCAGCCTGTACATCGCTGCAAGGGACGCGCCGCGAGACGCAGCCCCTTGCGCCGTCACGCAATGCGCATCGATCATCTCTCTCAGAATCGCCTAATCCCGTGGGACGGAGGTCCGCCATGTCCGGTGTTGCTTCGCGCACGATCGCGCGCCTGGCGCTGTGTTGGTTGCCGCTCGTTGCGTCATCTGTGGGTGCGCAGGGCCAAGGCGGCCGCCGGTTGTCGCCGGAAATGCGGCAGGCGATCAAGCTCGACCTGAGCGGCCAAACGACGCATGCACGGGCGATTCTCCAGCCGCTCGCGGACACGACCTCGGATCCATCGGCGAAAGCGGATGCCCAACGGGCGCTGGCGATCTCCTACGCGTTCGACGGCGACTGTGCGAACGCAGGCAAGTACGAGTCGATGGTGATCGCCTACTGGCACACGCGGGAGCAGGCCGAGCCGTCGAACGCGTTCTATCAGGAAGGTGAGATCGCGGACGAAGCCGGGCGGATCTGCATCGATGCCGGCGACCTCGACGCGGCCGAGCGGTGGTATCGCGATGGGTATGCGATGGGGGACAAGGAGCCGGCGCCCAAGAAGCATCCGACGTCACTCTGGGATTTCCGTCTGGCTCACGCGTTAGGCAGGCTCGCCGCCCGTCGGGGCGATGCGGCGGCGGCGCGCGCCCAGGTTGAGGCGGCGCGCCGGGCGCTGGATGGCGACACGGCGATGGCGGCCCAACAGGAGCGGTTCTATCCGTATCTCGTGGGCTACGTGGCGTTGTACACGCACGATCCGAACAGCGCGCGCACCGAGCTGACGCGGGCGATCGGCATGAAAGGCGGGGAGAACGATCCGTTTCTCCACTATCTGCTCGCCGTGGCCGACGAACAGTTAGGCCAACAGGCCGAGGCGTCGGCGCTGTATCGGAAGGCGTTCGACCTGGCGACGGCGCACAATCCGCCGTCGGCCTTCGTGCGGCGGACCTTGAGGGGCAAGGTGAACGAGGCGGCCGGCGCGCAGTAGCGGGCTGGGTCGGCGCCTGCCAGGCGCTCACTGCAAGATCGTTCTCGGATCCACCGCTGTCGCTCGCCGCGCCGGCAGATAGGCGGCGAACGCGCCGACGACGAGGTTGGTGGCCGCCGCCTCGTCACCACGCGATCCCGAAGTCCCGATCACGTTGAACGGTCTTGGCCGGACCGTTGGGCGCGCTGTTGGGCAGCGGCGGGAAACGGCGCCGAGTGCGGCGACGACGGCAAGGACGAGCTCGCCGCGCACGAACGATGGTCCGAAGCGCGTGGTGGCTGTCTGGTATGGATGTGTTCGGGAACTCGAATCGATGTCGGCGCGCCAGCAACCGGGCGGGACGCGGGCGCGGGGCGTGCAGCATCGGGAACAGCGCGGCGGGCGGCGTCGTTCGACCAAGGTGGTTGGCGACGAGGCGCGCGCCGCGCGTCCCGTGCCTAACGAAATCGACTCTTCACCAGAGATGTCTCATGGCTACGACGACACTCGAACGTCCAGCGGAACGCTCCGGCACGTTCGTCATTGGCGGCGACATGCCGGTGCACCGCCTCGGCTTTGGCAGCATGCAGTTGACCGGTCCGGGCATCTGGGGCGATCCCAAGGATCCCGCCGAAGCGGTCCGCGTGCTCAGGCGCGCACTCGAGCTCGGTGTCACGCTCATCGATACGGCGGACGCGTACGGCCCGTACGTCGCCGAGGATTTCATTCGCAAGGCGCTGTATCCGTATCCCGCCGACCTGGTGATTGCAACCAAGGCCGGGCTCACGCGCGGCGGCCCGGGCAACTGGGAGCCCGTTGGGCGTCCGGAATATTTGCGGCAGGAAGCGGAGATGAGCCTGCGCCGGTTAGGCCTGGACCGGA
>DAHUXU010000191.1 GCA_027307005.1 Gemmatimonadota bacterium | reverse complement strand
GCACCAACCGGTTCCGTAAGGCAACCGATGCGTCGGCGAGCGTGTGGCGGTCGAGGACGCGGATCAACTCATCGGGCGACGTCGCGGCGATGCGCACCGCGCCCGCGGGCTGCCGCGGATCTTCCGCCGACGCCAGCGCCGGCCCCTCGCCGCCCACGGCGATGTAGCGCCCGTCGGCCTGCGCATCCGGCAGCCCGGCGATCCCGCCCTCGCCGGCCCGCAACAGCCGCGCAATCGTCGCCGGCGCGACTAACGGAGACGCGCCATCCATGAGCACGCAGACCCCGGGCGCCGTCACCGCCGCTCGCAGCGCGATCAGCTCCTGGCCGTCCGGAATCGGGTCCATCATCAGCGGCACCGACGTCTCCGGCATGGCGAACATCGTGTTCGCGCGATGCAGTACGCGCACCAGCCCCGGCGCCGGAGACACCGTCTCCAGCGCGCGCACGACGTGCCAGACGATCGGCCGGCCGGCTAACGGATGCAGGTAGACGCTGACGCGCGACCGGAACGTATCGCCGTCATCAAGCGCTGCGACGACGGCACTCCACGTCACGTGCCGCCGAGGATGACGTTGTCGATGAGGCGTGTCGTCCCCGCACGCGCCGCGATCGCGACGATCGTGCCCTGCTCCGCGACCGCGACGGGCTCGAGCCGCGTCGGGTCCACGATGGCCAGGTAGTCCACTTGCACCTCCGGCTCGGTCGCCAGAATCTCCCAGCCTAACTGCTCCAGCTCCACGGCGTCGTACTGCCCGCCGTCGAACGCGTCGGCGATGCCGCGCAGCGTCCGATACAACACCAGCGCCCGCTTCCGCTCCTCGTTCGACAGATACGCGTTCCGGCTCGACATCGCCAGCCCGTCCCGCTCCCGCACCGTCGGGGCCACGACGATGCGCACGCCGAAATCCAGCTCCCGCGTCAGCGATCGAATGAGCGTCGCTTGCTGAATGTCCTTCTGTCCAAACACGGCAACCGTTGGCTGCACGATGTTGAACAACTTGGACACGATCGTGAGCACGCCGGTGAAATGGCCCGGCCGCGCCGCGCCTTCCCACCGATCGGCCAGGCTGAGCGGTGTCACCACCACCGTGCGGTCGCCTGCATACATCTCCTCGACCGGCGGCGCGAACAACACATCCACCCCGCGGCGCTCGGCTTTCATCGCGTCGCCCTCGAGGTCGCGCGGATAGCGGGTGTAGTCCTCGTGCGGCCCGAACTGCATGGGATTCACGAAGACGCTCATCACCACGACTGCCGCATGGCGTCGCGCTTCGTCGGCGAGTTGCAGATGTCCTTCGTGCAGGTAGCCCATCGTCGGGACGAGCGCCACGGCTTGCCCGCGGCGCCGCGGCTCCGCGAGCGCGCTGCGCAGCGCAGCAATCCGATCTATGATCCGCATGCTAGAAGCTATGGTCGTCATCGGGATAGCGGCCGGCGCGCACGTCGTCACCGAATCGGCGCACGGCAGACCGCACGTCTTCGGCAAGCGTCGCGTAGCGCTTGAGGAATTTGGGAGTGAACCGATCGTTGAGGCCCAGCATGTCGTGCAGCACGAGCACCTGTCCGTCGCAGCCCGCGCCGGCGCCGATACCGATCGTCGGCACCGTCACGGCGTCGGTCACCGCGCAGGCCAGCGCAGCAGGAATGAGCTCGAGCACGATCGCGAACGCGCCCGCATCCTCGACACGCCTGGCCTGCTCGACCAACGCCGCCGCCTCGCGCTCCTCGCGTCCCTGCACGCGGCTCCTGCCTAACGAATGCTCGGACTGCGGCGTGTAGCCCAGGTGGCCCATGACCGGGATGCCGACGCCGGTCACCGCCCGGATGGCGCGCAGCACATCGGCGCTGCCGCCCTCCAGCTTCACGCTGTCGGCGCCCGACTCCTGCATCACCCGGCCGCAGTTGGTCACGGCTTGCTCGGCGCTCACCTGGTAGGTGAGAAACGGCATGTCCACGGTGAGCAGCGCCCGCTTCACGCCGCGGCGCGCGGCCGCCGCGTGGTGGATCATCTGGTCGAGTGTCACCGGAATCGTCGTCTCGTAGCCCAACAACACGGTGCCAACCGAATCGCCGACGAGCACGATGTCGACGCCGCTCTCATCGACGAGCCGCGCAAACAACGCGTCGTACGCAGTGAGCACGACCAGCTTTTCGGCTCGACCCTTCCGCGCACGCACGTCGCGAATGCCGAGGCGCTTGGCGCTCGACTGCGATGGTCCGCCTTCGCTGCTCATCGATCGCCCGCCTTCGCTTTGAGCTCGGCCAGCTCGCGGTCCCAGAAATCGCGGTGGCCCAAGCCCGGGTGCGGGACGGTGAGATCCGGATCGGAAACGGTCTGCGCGTCGAACATGACGATATCCAAGTCCAGTGTCCGCGGTCCCCACCGGATCGTGCGTTCGCGCTTTGCCTCGTGCTCGATTTCGTGCAGGGCGTCGAGCAGCACGTGGGGCGCGAGCGTCGTTTCGAGCGCGACCATCTGGTTGAGGTACGGTCCACCGCCGTGCGGGATGTTTCCCAACGGGGTGGTTTCTTCCACGGAAGATGCGTCGAGGAGACGGCTTCCCGGAAGCGCCGCAAGCCGCGCGCGGGCGAAGGCCAGATATCCGGCTCTGTCGCCCAGGTTGGATCCGAGCGCGATGTAGGCGATGTCACGCATCTGTTGACAGCGCCGGAACGTACGGGCATCGTCCGCGCGTGTCAAACCTCGCGTCGTGGACAGCCTGACCGCTCGGCATCTCGCGCGCGAGCTGGACGCGCGATGGCGCGGCCGCCGCATCGACGGCTGCCGCTTTGATCGCGACGCGCGTGCCGTATTCGTTGGCGTAGATGGCCGGACGGTACGGTTCGAGCTCGACCACGATGACGTCCGAGCAGTGGATGGCGGCCCGCTCGAGCGGGCGCACGGCGTCATGCGCGGCTGGACGGTGCGTGCGGTACGCGCACCGCTCGATGATCGCCGGATTGTCGTGGAGCTGGTTCGCCCGGGGCGCTTCAAGGGCTCGGAGGATCGACGCGCCGATCTCGTCCTGAGCTCGCTGCCGCGAGCCCGCGGGGCTGTGCTGCGCGACGCCGGTGGCGCGAAGCTCGAGGCGGTCGGCGCCGAGCTTCCGCCGCGCGTCGAGCCGCGTCCCGTGCTGAGCGACGACGCCCTCGCCGCCGCCGCGCGCGCCGGCGACACCGCAACGCTCCTCGGCGGCCGCTGGATGAGCTCGATCATCGCGTCCTGGATGATCGCGCATCCGGCTGACGCCGTGGAACGCTACCACCTGATGTGTTCGGATGCGCCCGCTCGTCCGGCGCGGTGCGGCGAGCGGCTCGTGCCGTTTCCGTTCTGCGATGATGCGGCGCTCGTCGGCTCGCTGCTCGACTCTGGCGCGGTCGCCGCTCCGGAGGCGCCGGCGACGGTGGTGGGCGATGCGCGGCGGCGGCGCGCAATCGAACGGATGCGCGGGGAGCTCGACCGCGCGCGCGACGCGGCGGAGGTGCGCGCCGCGGCCGATGCGCTCGTCGCCATGGGCGACGTTCCCGCGCCGGCGGTGGTGTCCTTGCCCGGCGGCGTCGAGTGGCCGGTTGCGCCGCGGGCGCGCGAGCGGGCGAAGGAGGCGGCGGAGCGCCTCTACGCCGATGCGCGGTCGAAGGAGCGGGCGCTGGCGCTGCTGCCGGCGCGCCTCGCGGCAGCCGCGGCCGGCCCGCCGCCCGGACGCCCAACCGAGTTAGGCACGCGCGGCCGTCCGGCCGCGGGCCGGTCGCCCGGCGCCGCGCCGCGGCTGCCCTCTCGGAGGGACCCGTCGTCCGGCGGCCTGGCGATCTGGGTCGGTCGCGGCGCCGCGTCGAACGATGCGCTCACCTTCGGCGCCGCCGCGCCCAACGACGTGTGGCTGCACGCGCGCGACGCGGCCGGCGCCCACGTCGTGCTCCGCTGGAGCAGCGCCGATGCCCCGCCTGCCCGCGACCTCCGCGAAGCCGCGGTGCTCGCCGCCTGGCACAGCAAGGCGCGCGGGTCCGCGGTGGTGCCGGTCGACTGGACGCGGCGCAAGCACGTGCGCAAACCGCGCGGCGCGGCGCCCGGCACGGTGATCCTGCGCGAGGAGCGCACCCTGATGGTGCGCCCCGACGAAGCGCTCGAGCGGGCCCTGCGCGACGCGCGTTAGGCGCTCATCACTGCGCGCCGTTCCACGCCGTGAACGGCCGCGGCGTGGCGAACGGCGGCCCGACCTCGATCACGATGTCTGTGTGGTCGCCGAGCGCGATGGCCCGTGGGTCGCCGGCGTACGGCTTCCCATCCACCCACACCCGCATCTGCTCGCCCGGCTCGAGCTCGGCGCTCGCCGCTTCGGTCCGGCTCAGCGGCTGCACCCACACGTCGAAGAAATT
>DAHUXU010000173.1 GCA_027307005.1 Gemmatimonadota bacterium | reverse complement strand
CGCGGCGCCGGCCGGCCGGCCGATGGATCGCGGGCTCGTCGCCCGCGCACGCGTGTTGTTCGCCGGCGCGCTCGCGGCGTGGCTCGCCGGCCTCTCGCTGCCCGTGGTGGCGATCACGGCGGGCGCGCTCATGATCGCGATCGGCAACCGCGACCCGGCGGCCGCGTTCGCCAACGTCGAATGGTCGCTGCTGTTGTTCTTCGCGGCGCTGTTCGTGGTGATGCGCGGGGTGGAGTCGGCGCCGGTGTCCGTGGATCTCACGTCGCGCGCCGCGTCGACGCTGCACGGCGCGCCGTGGCACGACGCCGCGGTGACGAGCGCTGCGATGACGGCGCTCTCGAACCTCGTGTCCAACGTGCCGGCGGTGATTCTCTGGCGTCCGGTGGTGCCGCATCTGCCTAACGCACGGTTCATCTGGCTCGTCATGGCGATGAGCTCGACGTTCGCCGGGAACCTCACGCTGCTGGGATCGATGGCCACGCTCATCGTGGCCGAGCGCGCCGCGGCGCGCGGGGTGACGCTGCGATTCGGCGACGTGCTCAAGGCCGGCGTGCCGGTGACGCTCCTAACGCTGGCCTGGGGCGTCGTGATGCTCGTGTGGCTCGCCCACTGATCGCACGCGGCGCCCGCGCGCGCTACGACTTGCGTTGTCGCTCCTCGGCGTCGCGCTTGGCCACGTAGCGTTCCCACGCATCCCAGGTGCCGCCGGCCACAATGCGCCAGATGAGAATGAACAGACCGAGCGAGAGGAAGAGATGCACCCAGCCCGGTCCGGAAAATGCGAACACCATCACAGCCCAGAACACGAGCATTGCGATCGCGACGGGATACGCCGCAACGTACAGCAATCGTTTCTTCTCGACGGTCGTCATCTGAATTGACTCGCTTCTGAGTGAACGCTACATTCCGATCGGCAATGGGACGAAGAGCTCACATTTTTGAGCCAACAAGTCTCTCGGGTGGGTTCGATAAGCTTTGTTTGACGTCATGCCCCAGTGCGGGGAAGGCGAAAGGCAGGGTGAGGACCTCATACATTCGACGGGGCTTCAAAAAACCTCTTCGTTCCAACTTCTCGAGCCCCACTCCGGTGGGGCTCTTTTTTGTTCCGGATGTACCCGCTGTGTCGCAGCGTTTCCGTGTTACGACGCGATCCCTTCCACCCGACGCCGCCCGCGGATGAGCTCCCAGAAGATGCGCGGCGCCGTCGGACGCTTCCAGATCCAGGAGCCGAGCATCGCGAGCGCCCACAGGGCATACACCAGAGCCACCTCTTCGCGCCATTCGGCAACCAGGAACTGCACCAGCCACAGGACGAAGAGACCGGTCGCGTCCCACCAGTGCAGACGCATGCGCGACAACAGGAGCGCCGCCACCGCGCTCTGAACGATCGTGAGCAGGATTTCCATCCGCTGCGTCTGGTCGAGCGGCAGCGCGTGCAGCCCGCCGCGCGCAAACGAGAACACGATGGGAATCGTCGCCGCGAGCACGGTCCACTGATTGACGTTGCTGGACACCATGTTCATGAGCGCCATGGGCGCCGTGCGCACGCGCTTCGCCCAGTGGAACGCCGACACCTTTTCGGGGAACTCGCTGAGGAACGGCGCCACCCACTGCACGAAGACGAACTCGCTCACGCCGAACGTCGCCGCCACCGCCAGCATCGAATTGAGGAACGGATGCGCGGTGAAATAGATGAGGGCGCCGCCTAACACAAACAGCGCGCCGATGGTGACCGGCTGCCACACGCCCGGCCGCGAGTATGCCCAACGCGATACGGCCGACGCCTGATCGAGCGACTCTTCACTCTTGGGAGGAAACCGCCACAGGATCGCGAGGTACACCACGTACATGGCCACCAGCACCACCGCATCCACGATGCTGATCGACGCCTTGTGCCAGATCCACAGGAAGTACACGAGCGGGGGAACCGTCGCGATGACTTCCACCGAGTGCTCGTCGTGCAGATGGATCGGTTGGAACGCGCGCCCGTGTTTTCGCCGGCCCAACGCGGCCACGAAATAGATGAGCGGCCACCCGACGCCGATGAGCAGGCGCACGGCGCCGGTAAAATTCGCGATCGCCAGATGCGACTTGCAACCGGCCGGCGTCGCGGCGACGAAGCAGCTCACGGGATCGTGGCCCGCTTGCCATGCGATCACGGCTTCGACCGCGAGCTCGGGCAGCGTCTGGATCCACGCGAGGATGGCGAGGGCGAGCCCCTGCGCGATGAGGAATTGCGCTGCCTCGGCCGCCCAGGCGACGAGGAACGCGCTGAGCAGCATGCTCGGGAACGTCCATGCTGCCGACCACGCTGCGCTGCTGACGGTCGCCGCCGTCGCCAGAACGACCTTGACTTTCAACCGCCGCCGTCCGTATTAACAGAAATGCCTCGCTCGCGGGGCGGTTTCATGAGCGGAACATAGACGCGCGGCGCGGTCGGCTCAAGCGGTTCCACGGGAACCCAGGGTCGGCACGCCGCGTTCGTTCGACGCGTCTCATCATCCTTCTCCATGCCACGAGTCACCGTTACCCGCCGCCTCACGTTCAACGCGGCCCATCGTCTGCACAATCCGGACTTGAGCGACTCGGAAAACCGGTCACTCTTCGGGCCATGCAACAACGCCAATTGGCACGGCCACAACTATCGTCTCGATGTCTCGGTCATTGGCGACATCGAAGCGACGTCGGGGTACGTGATGGATCTGAAGAAATTGCGCGACGTGGTAGAAGAACATCTCGTCGACAAAATGGATCATCGAAATCTGAACATCGACGTCGATTTCATGCAGGGCATCAACCCGACGGCGGAAAACCTCGTGGTCGCGTGCTGGAACGTGCTGGCGCCGGTGATGCGTCCGGCGACGCTCACGCGCCTGCGCCTCTGGGAGACCGACAACAATTATGTCGAATACGAAGGGCAGTAAAGCGCCGCGTCTGGATGGCCGCGTGAGCCGCGCGTTGCTCGAGGCGGATGACGACCACGCACCGGAGCATGCCCCGGAGCTCGAGTCGATCGTGCACCGCCTGCTGCAGCTGATCGGCGAGGATCCCGACCGTGAAGGACTGCTCAAAACGCCGCTCCGCGTCGCGAAGTCGCTCACGTGGCTCACGCGCGGCTACGAGATGGACGTGCACGAAGTGGTGAACAACGCGGTGTTCGAGGAGCCGCATTCGAGCATGGTGATGGTGCGCGACATCGAGTTGTACTCGCTGTGCGAGCACCACATGCTGCCGTTCTTCGGGAAGGCGCACATCGCCTACATCCCGGACAACAAGATCGTCGGCCTGTCCAAGCTGCCGCGCATCGTCGAGGTGTTCGCGCGCCGGCTGCAGGTGCAGGAACGCCTAACGGAAGAAATCGCCCAGGCCATCCAGGATGTGCTCAACCCGAAGGGCGTGGGTGTGGTGATCGAGGCGTATCATCTGTGCATGATGATGCGCGGCGTGCAGAAACAGAACTCGCAGACGGTGACGTCGGCGGTGCGGGGCATCTTCCGCAACGACGCGCGCACGCGCGAGGAGTTCTTGTACCTGGCGCACGGCCGCACGCCGCCGGTCCGGTGACGGGACAGGGGTCGCCGGCGGCGCCGGATGCGGCCGGCGCCGTGTTGGCGGGGCGGGGCGCAGTGGTCACCGGGGCGTCGCGCGGCATCGGGTTGGCGATCGCGCGCGCGCTCGCCGCGGCGGGTGCGCGCGTCGCGATGCTCGCCCGCAGCGCCGACACCCTCGCCCAACGGGCCGCGGAGTTAGGCGGAGCGGCGCTGCCGGTGCCGTGCGATGTGTCCGACGCCGCGGCCGTCGGGCGCGCGATCCAGGTGATCACCCTCGCGTTCGGCAGCGCACCGGACATCCTCGTGAGCAACGCCGGCATCTTCCATCCCCAGCCGCTGGCCGACATCACGCCGGACGCGTTCGCGGCCGCGATCGCCGTCAATCTCAACGCGGGATTCTATCTCGCACACGCGGTGCTCGGCGGCATGCGCGCGCGCGGACGCGGTCACATCGTGACGATCGGTTCGGTGGCCGACCGCGTGGCGTATCCCGGCAACGGGTCGTATTCGCCGGGCAAGTTCGGCGCGCGCGCGTTGCACGACGTGCTGCGCGAGGAGCTGCGCGGCACCGGCGTGCGCGCGACGCTCGTCTCGCCCGGCCCAACGAACACCGACATCTGGGGCGACCTTCCGGGCACCGGCCGATTCCCCTCGCGCGACGCGATGCTCGATGCCGACGCGGTCGCCGACGCCGTGCTCTACGCCCTCACGCGCGCCGAGCGCGTGAACGTGGACGAGCTGCGGCTGTCGGCCAGCTGACGGACGATGTTCATCGAGATCGTCGACGCGTTCCGGTGTCCGCGCGCGCACGAGCTCATGTGGCTGGTGGCGTCGGCGGACCGGCTCGAGGACCGCGACATTCTGGCCGGGGAGCTGGGATGCCCCGTGTGTGGCGCGCGGTATCCGATCGTGGATGGGATCGCCGACTTTCGCGGCGCCGGGGCGCCCCCGCCTCCCGCTGCGCAGATCCTGCCGACCGACCACGGCGCGCGCGGGCTCCGCGCCGCGGCGCTCCTCGGCCTAACGGACGGGGGCGGCCTCGTCGTGCTGGCCGGCGAGTGGGCCGACGCCGCGCACGACGTGGCCGCGCTCGCCGAGCGCGTCCACGTGCTGGCGGTGGATCCGTTAGGCGATGTCTCCAGCGGCGCCGGCGTGTCGATCGTGCGCGCGCCCGACGTGCTGCCGCTCCGTCCCGAATCGGTGCGCGCGCTGGCGGTCGATGCGGCGCACGCGACCGAACGCTTTCTCGCGTCCAGCGTCGCCGCGCTCAGGCCCTCCGGCCGCCTGCTGCTGCCCGTCGCGAGCCCGCTGCCCGACGGCGTCGTCGAGCGCGCGCGCGATGCCCACGACCGGCTGGGCGAGAAGCAGGACCTCACCACCCTCGAGCTGGCGCCGCGGCCACTGCGTTAGGCTCGGTGCGCCGCCTCGTCGCCGGCATAGAGCTGGTCGATCACCGCCTTGTACTTCTTGTCGATCACCCGGCGGCGCACCTTGAGCGTCGGCGTCAGCTCGCCGGAATCGACGGTGAAGTCGCGGTCCAACAACGCCATCTTCTTCGGCGTCTCGAAGTGCGCCAGCCCCGCGAGCTTGCCCAACACTTCTTTTTCCATCTTCGCCTTGACCATCGGTTGGGCGAGGAGCTGCCTGCGGTCCGCGTAGAGCAGGTTCTTGAGCTTCGCCCAGCGCTCGAGCTGCTCGAAGTTGGGCACCACGAGCACGATCGGAAATCTCCGTTGGTCGCCGATCATCACCGCCTGCGACACGTACTTGTTCATCCGGATGTGGTTCTCGATCGGCTGCGGAGCGATGTTCTTTCCCCCAGCGGTCACGATGATGTCCTTCTTGCGATCCGTGATGCGCAGGAAGCCGTCTTCCAGCACGCCGATATCGCCGGTGTGGAACCAGCCATCGGCATCGATCGCCTCGCGCGTGGCCTCGGGCTTGTGGAAATAGCCCTTCATCACGTTGGGTCCGCGCACGATGATCTCGCCGTCCGGCGCGATCGTCACCTCGATGCCGGCGATCGGCGGCCCCACCGTGCCGATGCGATAGCGGTCCGGCGTGTTCACGGCGATCACCGGCGATGTTTCAGTAAGGCCGTAGCCTTCCAGAATCACCAACCCGGCGGCATAGAAGAACTTGTTGATTACCGGCGCCAGCGGAGCGCCGCCCGACACGAAATACCGAAGGCGCC
>DAHUXU010000168.1 GCA_027307005.1 Gemmatimonadota bacterium | reverse complement strand
CACGTCTCGAGGATGCGCACTTTTTCCTCGAACGACAGCGCCGGCGCTTCGCCTAACGAGCCGAGCGGTACCAGGCCGGTGGCGCCCTGGGCGACCATCCACGCCGCGTGCTCACACAGGAACTCGTGGTCGACGCTCAGGTCGTCGCGAAACGGCGTCGTGATCGCGGGAAACACGCCGCGCCAATCTTCGGTGCGCATGGATGTCGTCACGGGTTGATCTGGACCGTCTTGGTCTCGGTGTAGAATTCGCGCGCCGCCGGCCCCTGTTCGCGACTGCCCGAGCTCGACCCCTTCATGCCGCCGAACGGCGCATGCGGGTCGACGCCGGTCGTGTCGCCGTTCACGCGCACCAGCCCGACCTCGATCCTGCGCACGTACTGCAGCGCCGACCGGATGTCGCGCGTGAACAGCGACGCGCTCAGCCCGAACGGCGTCCGATTCGCCAGATCGATCGCGTGATCGAGATCCTCCGCCTCGAACACGCCGAGCACCGGGCCGAACAGCTCGCGTTGGGCGAGCGGCGCATCCGGGTCGGCCAGGCGGATGACCAGCGGGGCCACGAAGTATCCGCGGGCGAACCGCGCGTCGTTGGGCAGCTCGCCGCCGAACAGGCGCTCGGGCTGCGCGTCGCGCAACGCCGTCGCGATCGAATCCCGCGAACGCGCGCTGATCACCGGACCGACGGCCGCGGCCGGGTCGTCCACCGGGCCTAACGGAAGCCGCTCGACCTGCGCCCGCAGTCGGGCCAGAAACTCGGCTGCGACCTCGCGCACCACCACGACGCGGCTCGTCGCCGTGCACTTCTGGCCCGCGTAGCGCATCGCGCCCGACGCCGCCAGCGACGCGGCGGCATCGAGATCGGCGTCCCGCGCCACGATCAGCACGTTCTTGCCGCCCATCTCGGTCTGGAAGCGCACGTTCCGACGTGCGGCGAGCGCGGCAACCTGCGCGCCCACGGCGCTCGAGCCGGTGAACGAGATGCCCCGCACCGCGGAATGCTCGAGCAGCGGCGTGCCGACGTTAGGCCCGGTTCCGTGCACGACGTTGAACACGCCCGGCGGCAGCTTGGCCGCGACGGCCGTCTCGGCCAGGAGCGACGCGACCTGCGCCGACATCTCCGACGGCTTGAGCACCACCGTGTTGCCGAAGGCCAGCGCCGGCGCCGCCTTCCAGAGCGGAATCGCCAGCGGAAAGTTCCACGGCGTGATGAGCGCCACTACGCCTAACGGCTCGCGCAGCGTGAACTGCAGCGCGCCCGGCGCCTGCGATGGAATCACCTCGCCCACCGCGCGCACGGCCTCGCCGGCATAGTACCGCAGGATCACCACCGCCCGCGCCACCTCGCCGCGCGATTCGACGATCGGCTTCCCCACCTCGCGCGTCATCGCCCGCGCCAGCTCGTCCGCGCGCTGCCCGATCGCCCCGGCCCAGTTGTACAGATGCTCGCCGCGAGCCGGCCCGGCGAGCGATCGCCAGGTGCCTGACGCTTCCGCCGCCGCATCCGCCGCCGCCCGGGCCGACGCCGCCGTCCCTTCGGGCACCAGCGCGACCACGTCCGACTCGTCCGACGGATTGACCGACGCAACCGTCGACCCGCCCGCCGGACGAAAGGCTCCGGCCACGAGGTCAGCCAGAACCGCCGGTGTCATCAGCCCTCGCCCCGCTGCTCACGCAGGAAGCGGATGAGCGACCGCCCCGCACCCGTGATGTGCGTCCCCATGAGCTGCGCCGCGCGATCAGCGTTGTGACGCCGCGCCGCCGTCACGATAGCGCGATGCTCCTCGCTCGCCCGGGACTCGCCATGCGTCAACGCGAGCTGCATCCGAGCATACCGTTCGGCGTGTCGATGCAACCGCTCCGCAATCCCAAGCGTAAGCGGTCGCTGCGCCGGCGCCAGCACAGTCGAGTGCAGATGCCAGTTGAGCTCACCCCAAGCGGCGATGTCTCGCCGCCGAAATGCGGAATCGTATGCGTCCAGTACTTCCTCCGCCCGCGCGAAGTCTGGCGGCGTCATCCTCGGCACCGCTCGGCGCACCAGATCCGCTTCGATCTGCGCCCGCAGCTCGAATAGTTCTTCGATTTCCGCGAGCGAAAATGTTGACACTACAGCGCCACGATGGGGACTGAATGTAACCAGTCCCTCGACTTCTAGCTGCCGCAGCGCCTCGCGCACCGGTATGCGGCTCACACCCAGCTCAGCGGCAATCGCATCCTGCCGAAGCGGATCGCCCTCCGCATAGGCACCGGAAAGAATGCGCTCCCGGATCGCCTGGAGAGTCGCGCCGGCCAGGGTGAATCGTTCGATCGGCGCGCCCGCCGGGGCCCGAGGCGCAAGCGTGCCCGCCGCGCCATCGGTGCGGATGCCGGACCTGGGTGCCGGTGGGTTGATCATGTGCGCTCGCTGCCTAACGGTGAACGGTCGTCGCAGCCACGCTGCTTCAATTGGCAGCTCCGGGATAAAGTATCCAATCCGCGCTCCCTCACAAGTCCGGTCGATAGCCTCTCACGCAATCTGGTGCCCGGGTCGCGCCCCGCGCGAGACGCGCGCTCGCCGCCGGCCGCTGGCCGCGCCCGTTCCCACTTCCTCTCTCCTTGCCCCCGCTATATTTCGCGTCCCTTTGGCCGCGCCCATGTCCCTCACGATCCGATCCCTCCGCAAGTCGTATCCGGATGTCGTGGCCGTCGATGGCCTCGACCTCGACGTGCGCGCGGGCGAGTGCTTCGGCCTCCTCGGACCCAACGGCGCCGGCAAAACCACCACGATCGAGATCTGCGAGGGCCTTACCAGTCCCGACAGCGGCGACGTCATCGTCCTGGGCCGTCGGTGGACCGAACACCCGCGCGAGCTCCGCGAGCGCCTCGGAATCCAGTTGCAGGAGACGCAGCTCTCGGAAAAACTCACCGTCGAGGAAACGGTTCGCCTCTTTCGATCCTTCTTTCGCGAAGGACGAGAGGTGTCCGACGTCATCTCGCTCGTGCAGCTCGAGGAGAAGCAGCACTCGCGCGTCGGCGGTCTGTCCGGCGGTCAGAAGCAGCGGCTCGCCCTTGCCTGCGCGCTGGTCGGCGACCCCGATCTGCTTTTCCTCGATGAACCAACCACGGGACTCGATCCGCAGGCGCGGCGGCAGCTCTGGGATCTCATCGAGCAGTTCCGCGCTGCCGGCCGAACGATCGTCCTCACCACTCACTATATGGATGAGGCCGAACGCCTCTGCGATCGCGTGGCGATCATGGATCACGGCAAGGTGATCGCGCTCGGTACGCCGCGCGAGTTGATCCGCGCCCGACGCGCCGAGCACGTGGTGACGTTCTCGGCATCGCACGCCAGCCGAATCGATCTGCCGGCATTGCGCGCCATCGACGGCGTCCTCGATGCGCGCGCCGAGAATGACGGGTTCCAACTGGATGTCTCGGAGCTGCACCGCGTCGTGCCCGCCTTGCTCGCTGCGCTTACCCAGCGCGGCATCGAGATGAACGAGTTGCAGACGCACTCGGCCACGCTCGAGGATGTCTTCGTGTCTCTCACTGGACGGCATTTGCGCGATGACTGAGACGACACTCGCCCCGCCCGCACGGCAGAGCCAAGCGCGAGCGCCGCGGAAGCCGCGCGGCTTTCGCGACAGCTCGTTGGTGCAGCTCACGCTCGTGCGCTACCGCGAATTCTTGCGCGAGCCGGAGGCCGTATTCTGGGTCTTCGTCTTCCCGGTGCTGCTCGCAGCCGGACTCGGCATCGCGTTCCGGAATCGGCCCGCGGAAAAGCAGCACGTCGCGGTGTTGTCCACCGCGCCGGGTGCGGCGCCGCTCGCGGCCGCCTTACGGAGCGATTCGTCGCTCACTGTCGATCTGCTCGACGACAGCGCCGCTGCGCAGGCCTTGCGCACCGGTGAAGTAGCGCTCGTCGTGGTGCCGCAGAGCGCCGGGGCCGTGTCATACCGCTATGACGACACGCGACCCGAAGCGCGCGCCGCACGGCTCGTCGCCGACGCCGCCGTACAGCGCGCGGCGGGGCGACGCGACCCGGTGGCCGCGGGCGACCAGCACATCCACGAGCGCGGGTCGCGCTACATCGACTTCGTGATTCCGGGCCTGTTAGGCATGAACCTGATGGGCAGCGGCATCTGGGGCATCGGCTTCGCCATCGTCGACGCGCGCAAGAAGAAGCTGCTCAAGCGGCTCATCGCGACGCCGATGCGCAAGCCCGAATATCTCGCATCGTTCCTGCTGTCGCGCCTGACAATGCTCTTCTTCGAAGTGGTGACGCTGTTGGGCTTCGGCGCGCTGATTTTCGGCGTTCCGCTGCGCGGCTCGTACCTCGAGCTGGCGTTCATCTGCCTCATCGCGTCGCTCACCTTCGGCGCGATGGGACTTCTGGTCGCCTCGCGCGCGCGCACGGTGGAAGGCGCATCGGGCCTCATGAACCTGGTGATGCTCCCGATGTGGGTGTTCTCGGGCGTATTCTTTTCGGCGTCGAACTTCCCGAAAACGATGCA
>DAHUXU010000154.1 GCA_027307005.1 Gemmatimonadota bacterium | reverse complement strand
CGGCAACATGCATCCGGACGTGATCAATCGCAGCGACCGGAGCATCGCGCGCAAGCTGCGCGAACAGGCGGCGGCGCGCGAGATGGAACGTCACTACACGAAAGAACAGATCCTGGAAGCGTACCTCAACGACATCGACTTCGGGCACGGGTGGTACGGCATCGAAGCGGCGGCGCGGCATTACTTCGGCATCGAGGCCGCGCGCCTAACGCTGGAACAGGCCGCGACGCTCGCCGCGCTTCCCAAGGGACCGGCGCTGTACGATCCGATCAAGCACCCGGACCGGTCGCGCGAGCGGCGGAATCTCGTGCTCTCGTTGATGGCGGACCAGGGCTATATCACTCGTGTCGAGGCCGATCGGGCCGAGCAGCAACCGTTGGTCACCGCGCCCGACGCCGGCATGCCGGCAGCGGCGCCGTACGTCGTCGACCTCGTGCGCGAGGAGGCGGAGCAGGCGGGGGTGCCGGTGATGAACGGCGGCTACCGGATCGTGACGACGATCGACCCCGATCTCGAGCGGGATGCGACGATGGCGCTCGATTCCGGTCTGGCCCGCGTGGAGGCGCGTCCGGCCTACCACCATCAGACGTTCGCGCACCGGGCGAAAGGCAGTACGGATTTTCTCGAGGGGATGGTGGTGGCGATCGACCCGCAGACGGGCGACGTGCTGGCCATGGTCGGCGGTCGGGATTATGCCGCGTCGCCGTTCAACCGCGCGGTCAACGCCCTGCGCCAACCCGGCTCGGCGTTCAAGCCGATCGTGTACGCGAGCGCGCTGCGCGACAGCATTCCGCCGAACGCCCTCATCTCGGACACGGCGCTGGCCATCCCGATGCCTAACGGGACGACGTATCGCCCGGGCAACGCCGACGGCCTGTTCTTGGGGTCGATCACGATGCGGGAGGCGCTCGTGAAGTCGCGCAATCCGGTGGCCGTGCAGTTGGGCATGCGCGTCGGCATGGACAGCGTCATCGCGCTCGCCAAACGCCTCGGCATCGAGACGCCGATCGCGCCGTATCCTTCGAGCGCGATCGGGGCGAGCGCTGTGCGGCCCGTGGATCTCGTGTCGGCGTACACCGTGTTCGACAACCTCGGCGCCGTCGTCGCGCCGCGCTACATCGTCCGCGTCGACGACCGCGCGGGCCACCAGGTGTGGGCGCCGCCCGCGCAGGCGCCGCGCTTCGCCCTCGATCCGCGCATCGCCTTCATCGTGCGCGACATGATGCGCGACGTGGTCGCGCGCGGCACCGCGACGTCGGTGCGCAGATGGGTGCCCGATGCGATTCCAGTCGCCGGGAAAACCGGCACGACCAACGACAACACCGACGTGTGGTTCGTCGGCATGACACCCGACGTCGTGGCCGGCGTCTGGTTGGGCTTCGACACGCCGCAGCCGATCGTGGCGGGCGCGGCCGGTGGCACGCTGGCCGCTCCGATCTGGGGCGACATGATCGCGCACTACTATCAGGGGAATCAGCCGGCCGGCACCTGGGACGACGTGCCGGCGGGCATCGCGACCGCCGAGCTCGACCGTTTAGGCGGAGCGCCGGCGACCGACAGCACTCCCCCCGACCAGCGTTACACTGAATACTTCATGGATGGGACGCAGCCCGGCGCGCCGGCATCGGCGGCATGGGCGTTGTGGGCCTGGGGTCCCATCGGCCAGCAGTAGCCTGGAGGTCACGTGTTCGGCGACATCGGCATCGATAAACTGCTGTTGATTCTGGGAATCGTGCTCGTGTTCTTCGGCCCGCGCCGCCTGCCCGAGTTGGGGGCGACGTTAGGCAAAGGCATTCGAGACTTCAAGCGGAGTCTGGGGGGCCTGGACGTCGATGTCCCGGGCGTGCTGCCCCCGGCCGGCACCCGGCCGGTTCGCGACGACGCGGCCGACGCCGCGCCGGCCGAGCCCAAGCGCCTCATCCAGTAAGGCGGCGGCTCAGCGCGCGCCCGCGGGCTCTTCCTCTTCCACGGGCGGATGCGCGTTCGCGCCGACGCCGTTAGGCGCCAGCGCGATCGCGAACACGTCATCCAGCGTCGTCACCGGGTGGAAGGCCAGCACCCGCCGCACCTCCTCCGGGATGTCTTCCAGATCGGCCTCGTTGTCCTTGGGCAGAATGATGGTCGTGATGCCGGCCCGGTGTGCGCCGAGCACCTTTTCCTTCAAGCCGCCGATCGGCAGGACCCGGCCCCGCAGCGTGATCTCTCCCGTCATCGCCACGTCGCGGCGCACCGGCACGCCCGACAACGCCGACACGAGCGCCGTCGCCATCGTCACACCGGCCGATGGACCATCCTTCGGAATCGCCCCCGCCGGCACGTGGATGTGTGCCTCGATGCTGCCGAGTCCATCCTCGGCGATCTTGAGGCGCCGCGCATGCGTGGCCGCATACGTGAGCGCCGCCCGCGCCGACTCCTTCATCACATCGCCCAACTGGCCGGTGAGAATGAGCGACACGGTGCCTAACGGACCGGTTTCCGTGATGCTGCCCGGCGACACCGCACCGTACAACCGCCGCACGGCCGCCTCGACGAACATGATGTCGCCGCCCGCCGGCGTGTAATACATGCCGGTGGCCACGCCCACCTCGTTCTCTTCCGCCGCGTGCTCCGGGTGCACCTTCGGACGTCCCAGCAGCTCGCGCACATCGCTGGGCGTCAGCTCGTGCGGCACCGCCTCGCCCGACGCGATGCGCCGCGCCACCTTGCGCGCCACCGCCCCGATCTGACGCTCCAACTGCCGCACGCCGCTCTCGCGCGTGTAGCTGCTCACGACCCGCATCACCGCATCGTCGTCGAACGTGACCCCCTTGTCGCCCAACCCCGATTCCTCGAGCTGTCGCGGAATCAAGTACTTCTTCGCGATCTCGGCCTTCTCGCGCTCGGTGTAGCCGGAGAACTCCACCACTTCCATTCGATCCAGCAACGGCGCCGGAATGTTCTGGATGAAGTTGGCCGTCGCGATGAACAACACCTCGCTCAGATCGAAGGGCACGTTCAGATAGTGATCGGTGAACGTGTCGTTCTGCGCCGGATCCAGCACCTCCAGCAGTGCGCTCGCCGGATCGCCCTGGAACGAGACGCCGAGCTTGTCGACCTCGTCGAGCAGGAACACGGGGTTCTTCGTGCCCGCCTGCTTCATGCCTTGCACGATGCGGCCCGGCATCGCGCCCACGTAGGTCCGGCGATGGCCGCGGATGTCCGCTTCGTCGCGCGCGCCGCCCAACGAGGCGCGCACGTACTCTCTGCCTAACGCACGGGCGATCGATTTCGCGATGCTGGTCTTGCCGACCCCCGGCGGGCCCACGAACAACAAAATCGGACCCCTCGCCATCGCGCGCGCTTTCGCCTCGCGCTTGTCGGTGATCGTCCGGCCGTCGTCGGTCGGCGTGAGCGACGGCGTCGCGTCCTCGCGCCGCGGACTGATCTTCGCCGCGGGGAATTCGCCCGTCTTCTCGACCTCCGCAGCCAACTCCTGCGCGCGCAGCTGACGCACGGCCAGAAACTCGAGGACGCGGTCCTTCACGTCGGGAAGACCGTAGTGATCTTCGTCCAACACCTCGGCCGCGTGCTTGAGGTCCAGATTGTCGTCCGACCGCGAGTTCCACGGCAGCTCGGCGATCCACTCGAGGTAGGTGCGAATCACCTGCGCCTCCATCGACTCGCGACCCGAGCGCTCGAGTCTGCCCAACTCGCGCTCGACTTCCTGCCGCGCCGTCTTCGGCAACTCGAGCTTCGACAGCTTCTCTCGCAGCTCCTCGATCTCGCGGCTCTGGTCGTCGTCGCCCAACTCCTTCTGAATCGCTTTCATTTGCTCGCGCAGATACATCTCGCGCTGGCGCTGGCCCAACTCCTCCTGCACCTGCGATTTGATTTCTTCCTGCGCCTCGAGCAGACCGATCTGCCGCTGCACGTGCACGAGCACGCGCCGCAATCGCTCTTCGACACTCAACGTTTCGAGCAGACCCTGCTTTTCCGGCACCGATAAATCGATGTAGCCCGCGACGAGGTCGGCGAACTTGCCCGACTCCGTCACCGAGTCGAGTACCTGGTGCACGACTTCTTCGGGTAGTCCACGCTTCTCGCCGAGCTCGGCCGCCCGCTCACGCGCTTCCTTGTGCAGCGCTTCGAACGCCGGGTCGTGCTCGTCCAGTGGATTCATCTCCTCCACCGGCACGACGACCGCCGCGAGATAGTTGTCGGTTGTGGTGTATTGAAGCGACGTTGCACGCTGCTCGCCTTGCAGAAGCAGTTGCACGCCGCCCAATCCGCGTTGCACCTGCCCGATGCGGGCGATCACACCCATCGAATAGAGAATGTCGGGTGACGGCTCGTCGGTGTTGTCACGCTGCGCTACCGCGAACACGAGGCGGTCCGCCTTGAGCGCCGCTTCGATGGCGCGCAAGGTGCCCGGGCGCCCAGCCGCGATCGGCTGCGTGAGGCCCGGGAAAATCACCGTTCCCCGAAGCGGTAGAACTGGTAGTGTTTGTCGCTGTGCCATGTCGGATGATCTCTTGGAGTACTGTCCAACAGCGTGAATCGACGCGCCGAAGCCCTGGTTCCGTGCCTCGTGCACCGGCATGAGGTACGCCACGCGGGCAGGATTTGCAACTTCTTCCCGTCGCTTTGACGTAATGCAACTGCCATGACGACCGGATCGTCTTTTCAGACGCTGCCGGGCATGGTACACTAAGCATCTTGTATTCCCTCACGGATCCATTTAGTGCCCGATCCGACCGCCACTTCCTCTGATGCCGAACTGAACGCGCTCGTCGAGCGCGCGCTGACGGCTAACTACGAGCTCGATCGTGAGCTGGGCCGCGGCGGCATGGGCATCGTCTATCGAGCAAAAGACCGCCGCCTCAAACGGATGGTGGCCATCAAGGTACTGCCGCCGGAGCTCGGCTTTCGCGGGGAGATCAAGTCGCGCTTCCTGCGCGAAGCGGAAACTGCGGCGCAGCTCAGCCATCCCGACATCGTTCCGATTTACAGCGTCGATGAACGCGAGGGGCTCGTGTTCTTCGTCATGGCCTGTGTCGATGGCGACACGTTGGCGAAGCGACTGGTGGAACGCGGACCCCTGCCGGTCGATGACGCTCGACGCATTCTGCGCGAGGTTGCCGACGCGCTCGCGTACGCGCACGCGCGCGGCGTGATCCACCGCGACATCAAGCCCGACAACATTCTGTTGGGCGAGGACGGTCGCGCAATGGTCACCGACTTCGGAATCGCGCGCGCCATCCAGGAGGGCGCCGACTCGCGTCTGACGGCGACGGGCGTCGCGATCGGCACGCCGGCCTACATGTCGCCGGAGCAGGCGGCCGGCGACCGCGAGATCGACGGCCGCAGCGATCTGTATTCGTTAGGCATCGTGGGCTACCAGATGCTGGCCGGGCAGCTGCCGTTCCAGGCATCGAGCACGGCGGCGATGCTCATGAAGCACATCTCGGAGCGGCCGGCGCCGCTCGACCAGGTGCGGCCCGATGTGCCGCCGGACCTTTCGTCCGCCATCATGATGCTGCTGGAGAAGGAGCCGTCCAACCGGTTCCCGAGCGCCGCCGCGTTCGAGGCCGTGATGTCGGGCGACATGAGCCAGATGCCGGCGCGCTCGGCGCAGACGACGGCGCCCCAGCCCGCGTGGGGATCCTCGTCGACGATGTCGCAGGCGACGTGGGGCCCGCCGGCGACGTCGCCGTTGCCGGTTGCGATCTACCCGGCGCCCGCCGGCGTCATGCCTAACCAGGCGCGTCACAGCGCGCCGACACCGGACGACATCGCGCGCTGGTCGGCGCCCGAGGTGACGCACTTCCGGTCGCAGTTCCTCAAGTACTTCTCGGTCAACCTCGTCATCGTGCTCGCGTCGGTGTTCTGGAGCTCCGGGCTCCTCTTCGTCACCGTCATCTGGAGCATGATCATGGCGGCCCGGTATTCCCGTCTCTGGTCGGCGGGATACGACTGGCGCGACGTGTTTCATCAGCCGCGCGACCGCCGGCTGATCGATGTGGCGTCCGAGACCGTCGAGCAGGCGCAATCGGTGTTCGACAAGAAGAAGCGCGAGGAGCTGCGCCTGCGCGAACAAGCGGCGCGTGCCGCGCTGCCATCGCCCACCACCCCGGGCGGAACGCCGTCGGCGGATTTTGGACGGTACACGGACGCCGTGCGCCGCGCCGAAGTGGATCGCGGCGAGATTCTTCGGTTAGTCATGTCGCTGCCTGCGTCCGACCAGAATTTGGTGAACGGCGTCGTGCCGGCCGCGGAAGGGCTGTACCATCGGGTGCAGTCGCTGGCGCTGTCGTTGGTCGACCTGGATCGCACGTCGCGTCCCGATGATGCGGATCGCATCGAGCGTGAGATCTCGACGCTCGAAGCGCAGGCCAACCCGCTGGACTACGCCGCGAGCGAGGACCGCGGGCGGCGCCTGGCGCGCCTCAAGCGCGACCGTCGCGCCGTCGCGGATGCGGTGAAGCGCCGCGCCGACACCGTGGGCAAGCTCGAGAGCTGTGCGCTCGCGCTGCAAGGCATGCGCGTAGACGTGCTGCGCCTGCGCGCCGGCGGCGTGGCCAGCGTGAGTCAGCACATCACCTTGCTCACCGAGCGTGCGCGGAATCTGGCCGACGAGGTGGACGCAGCCGTTGGCGGGGTCGATGAAGCGCGGCGGGGCGCGGGCGCCCGCGGCGCGGCGCCCGGAGCGCGGTAGCGTGTGACGGATCCCATGCGCGATCGCGTGACCGCGGCGGTCGGCGATGCGTATCAGGTGAACGCCGAAGTTGGACGCGGCGGGATGGCGGTGGTGTACCGCGCGATGGATCTGCGGCTCAAGCGTCCCGTCGCCATCAAGGTGCTCCCTCCCGAGCTCGCGTTTCGCGAGGACGTGAAGCGCCGGTTCCTGCGCGAGGCGCAGACGGCGGCGCAGCTGAGCCATCCGAACATCGTGCCCATTTTTTCGGTGGACGAGCGCGATGGCATCGTCTTCTTCGTCATGGGGTTGGTCGACGGCGAGAGTCTGGCCGCGCGCATTGCCCGTGGTCCGCTCTCGATCGCCGATGCGCGCCGGATCCTCGGCGACGTCGCCGGCGCGCTCGCCTATGCGCACGCGCACGGCGTCGTGCACCGCGACGTCAAGCCCGACAACATTCTGATCGAGCGCGAAGGCGGCCGGCCGATGGTCACCGACTTCGGCATCGCGCGCGCGATGGAGGCCGACTCCCGCCTCACGGTCACCGGGATCGCGGTCGGCACGCCGGCCTACATGTCGCCCGAGCAAGCGTTAGGCGAGCGGGACGTCGATGGCCGCAGCGACATCTATTCGTTGGGCGTAGTGGCCTACCAGGCGCTGAGCGGCGTGCTGCCGTTCCAGGCCAGCAACACGCCCGCCATGATGATGAAGCACATCAGCGAGACGCCCCGCGCGCTGCGCTCGCTGCGGGCCGACGTTCCGGCGCCGCTCGAGGGCGCGATCGCGCGCGCGCTGGTGAAGCGTCCCGAAGATCGGTGGCCGACCGCGACGGCATTCCGCGACGCGCTGCTGCGCGACGAAGCCCCGCGCGTGCCGTGGCAGCACACGCCGGCGTCGGCGCCGCCGCGCATCGCGCCGCC
>DAHUXU010000152.1 GCA_027307005.1 Gemmatimonadota bacterium | reverse complement strand
GATATCGCCGCGTCGTAGGCCGGATGATCGGCGTCGTGGAGATGCCAGCACTGATGCCCAACGCAGTGCGATTCACCGAACACCTGCATGACGAGGTCCCAACCGCCGCGCCGCAGGAGTTCCACCGTCCACTCCGTCTTGCGTTGGACCCCCGCCTCGAGCGCGAGGGCGAAGTCGCGATAGTCGCGCGCACTCCGGGCGTCGGCGTCGCACGATGCGCCCACGGGATGCCGGCCCCAGCGCGCCTCGATCCACGATGCCACGTCTGCCGGCCGGGTCGAAAATCCGAAGAAGGGATCGTGCGCGCCCCACTCTACCACCTGGACGCCCGGCAATCCCTCAGGCTCCGGCGCCGCAAGCGGCACGTCGAGCAACGCAATGCGCTTCCCCGCTCGACCCAGAGCGCGCCAGAACGGCTCGCGCTCGACGAAGGCGCCGCGCGTCCGATCCGCGATGCGATAGGTGCCGGGGACGAGCTGCATCTGATAGTGGAAGCCGTGCTCCGCCGGACTGGTGCCGGTGTACAGCGAGGGCCACGTGGAACCGACAAAGAAGCCCTCGAGCCCGCGGGTGCGACCGACGAGTCCGCGTGCAACGAGCCCGGCCAAGTTAGGCAGCGTGCCATCGGCAATCCACGCGTCGAGCAGGTCGGGACTGGCGGCGTCGAGGCACAGGACGAGCAGGCGTGTGCGGCCGCCCGTCATCGCAGGCGCCGCAGGGTATCGCGCACGAGGTGGCGCATAAACGGTGCGTACCGCCATCCCGACGGCTCGAGCAACGACCGCGCGTGCCAGCGCCAGGCTGCGCCTAACGCACCACGCTCGCGCTCGTGGTGTGCGGCCGCGTGGTACGCGCCGGCAACGCGCGCGCGCAGCGCCCGCCGCACGTCGTCCGGCAGCGGCAGCGCGATGATCCGGCGGAGCGCGGCGACCTGGCCGAGCACGTACGCGCGCGAGCTCGACTCGGCGCCCGGGCTGCCGACCGTGTAGATGACGCTCGGCGTGTCGAGCCAGACGATCCGATGTTCGGAGGCGAGTCGGAGCCCGAGATACGTGCACTCGAGAAAGTCGGGCATCTGCTCGAATATGTCGGTTCCCACGCGGTCGGAGCGGCAGAGCCACGACCCGGGCAACAACCAGTTGTGCGCCAGCATGGCGCGGACCGGATCGGCCGACACGTTTTCGAGCGGCGCGACGTGGAGCGCATCGCCGGCGCTCGTGCGACGCCAGCCGTTCGTCACCACGGCCGCGCACTCGGGCCGTTGCTCGAGCGCGTGGAGCCGGAGCGACAGTGCGTGAGGCAGAAGCAGATCGTCGTCATCGAGCGCGGTGAACGACGGCGTCGCGACCACTCCGCGCCCCGCCGCAAGAGCCGCCGGCAGGCTGGCGGTTTCGCGGACCAGCAGCGTCACGCGCCGATCGGACCGCAGCGAACGCTCCACGTCCGGGTCGCGTCGCGGACCGTTCAGCACCACGACCACCGCCGGCCGCACATCGCATTGACACCACGCGCTGTCGATCGCCGCCGCGAGGGACGCCGCGCGTTCGCGCAGACCGCGCGTCGGGATGATTATTGTGACCGCCGGATCGCTGGGAATCAGACTCATGACCGCCTTGAGGAGGCGAAGTGCTGCTCGACGCAAAACGCTTCAACGTCGGAACGACGCTCGACACGGACGTGTGCATCGTCGGCGCAGGTCCAGCAGGCCTCGTATTGGCGGCCGAACTGGGCGGCCGGTGCGACGTGATCCTCGTCGAGAGCGGCGGAGATCACGCCGAGCCGGACGCTCGTGCGCTCAACGATGGCGACCTCATCGGGGACGAATATGCGGGCCTGGACGCTACGCGCCATAGGCAGGTGGCCGGCACGTCGCACCTGTGGAACACGTCGGTCGCCGGCGCCCATGGCGCCAAGTACGTGCCGCTCGACGCGCTCGACTTCCAGCGCGGAAGCGGTCGGCCGTTCGGCGACTGGCCGTTCGGCCTAACGGAACTGCACGACGACTACGCGCGTGCCCAGCACATCTGCGGTCTCGGGCCGCTCGCCTACGACGCCGCCGCCTGGGCACAGACGGGCCGCGAGCCGTGGGCCGGGACTGGCATGCTCGTGTCACGGGTGTACCAGCTCGGTACGCGGCAGGCATTGCTGGCGCCGCTCCGCAGCGCCATCGACCGCTCGACCACGGTGCGTCTCTGCACGCACGCGACGGTCGTCGCCCTGCACTGCGACGCCGGCGGACGGCGGGTGTCGCGGCTCGCGATCGCGACACCGGGCGGCACACCGTGGAATGTCCGTGCGCGGCGCGTGGTGCTCGCGGCGGGCGCAGTGGAGAACGCGCGGCTCTTGCTCCTCGCGCACGACGCCACCGGATGCGCCGCCAACGCCTCGGGATGGGTCGGCCGCGGGTTCATGGAGCATCCGCGCGACCGCGCGATCATCCTGCGTCCGCGCACGGCCGAGTTGTATGCCGCGTCGAGGTTTTACGATCTGCATCGCGGATCCGGCGGCCACTGGATCCTCGGCCGTCTCGCCCTCGGCGACGCCGCGCTGCAGGCGGGCGACATGCCTAACGCGTCGGCGACGCTGCTCGCCCGTCCGCGAGTGGCCCTCGAGCGCGTCCGCTCCGTCCTGCCCCTGGTCGCACGGCGATGGATGCCGGGCGGCGGCCACGGGTGGTCGCAGCGAGCGCGCGCGGCGCGGCTGTTCGACGGCTTCACCATCTGACTCAACGTCGAGCAGCTGCCGCACCCGGACAACCGCGTGACGCTCGGGCGCCGCCGCGATGCGTTAGGCGTGCCGCTGCCGACGCTCGCGTGGCGCTGGCGGCCCGACGACCAGCGCCGGCTCGATCGACTGCGCACCATCGTGGCGACCGAGCTCGACGCCGTCGGCCGCGTGACGGTGGACGCACAGCGGCCCGATCCCAACGCGCATCACCATGCCGGCACGACGCGCATGCACGACGATCCCGCACTCGGCGTGGTCGATCGCAACGCGCGCGTGCATGGCATGGACAACGTCTACGCCGCCGGCGCATCGATTTTCCCGACCGCCGGTTTCGCGAACCCGATGCTCACGATCGTCGCACTCACCGTCCGATTGGCCAGGCACCTCCTCGACGAGTCCCGCTGACGCATTGCGTTCAGCGCCGAGTCGAACAGGTGCATCACGTCCGAGAAGGTCGTTCGTCGATCAGTGTTGTCGTCCATGGGCCGGTGATGGTACGCCCGCGCGCCCGATCGCTGCGCCGTGTCCATCGCGAATCGCAGTTCGTTAGGCGTGCGCTGGATGCCGGCGACCGCGAACCAGCCGTACGCCGTTCTGATGATCGCCGAATCAATCGCGAGCGCTCCGCACGATGCGCAAGACGCCGTGGTGAATGCACTACCGACGTGTGCCAGCGACCCACCGCACGGCTCTCGGAACTCCGGCTGTGCACGCCGTCTTCCTAAGACAAGGCTGTGTGTGACAGGGCATCCGAACGAGGGAGGGACTATGCGTGGACTCTTCATGCTCGCAGCGGCACTATCGGCGGTCGGCTCGATGGCACACGGTCAGGTCGCGACCACCGCGAGCGGCCATCACGCCGCGCCGAGCCCTGACTCGACCATTACGATACCGGCGGGGGTGCGCATCTTCGCACAGTTGCAGCGGCCGTTGTCTACGCGAACGGCCAAGCCGGGAGACAGCATCTACATGCAGGTGACATTCCCGGTGACGGTCGGAAATGCCGTGGTGATTCCCGCCGGGACCTACCTGCTGGCCACGCTCGACACGGTTCAGCGCATCGGCTGGATCCATCGCAGTGTGACGTTCCAGCTCCGCGTGGCGTCGATGGTGTTCTCGAACGGCTATGTCGCGACCGTGGCCGAGCCCGCGCAGGCGGAGCCACGCGACCCGAGCGCGTTAGGCCCCGGCGAGCGCCCGGCTGCGTTGATGCTCGCCAGCGGCGCCGCGCCGGTGGCGGGTCTCGCGATCGGGGCGATGGCCGGCGGCAAGAACGGCGCCTGGTTAGGCAGCGAGGTCGGGGGCGCCGTCGGCCTCGTGACCTTCATCGTGGCCGCGGCGCACAGCGGCGAGTACCAGCTGGGCCCCGGATTCCCGTTGGCGCTGCGTTCCCAGGCTCCGATGACGCTCGACGCCGCGCGCATCGCGGACGCCGCGCGGACCGCGGCGACGGTACAGCATCACCCGAACAAGAGTTGCTACACGCCGGGCACGCTCGGCACGCCCGACACGTTCATTCCGGGAACGCCGGGGACGCCCCCGATGGGCGACATGCCGGGCACGCCGGACACGCCGCCCACGATCATCCCGGGCACCCCGGGAACGCCGGGCTACTGGCATCCGTGTCCGTGACACCGTCGTTCCGTTAGGCCAGGCCACGTGCGTTCGGGATGCTCGAGTCCGATCACTCCGAGCGCAAGAGCCTACGACCGCCGAGAGTCATCGGCGTGCCGCGTATACACCACCGTCCCTCCGACCACAGTCATCACGACTTCTGCATCCCGAATCTGCTCGACCGGAATCTTCGTGAGATCCCGGTCGATGATCACGAAGTCCGCCAGCTTGCCCTTCACCAACGACCCCTTTCGCTTTTCATCGAACGACGCGTACGCCGCTCCAATCGTGTACGCGCGCAGCGCTTCTTCCACCGTGATTTTCTGTTCCGGAATCCATCCGTTGGGATTCTTGCCGTCGAGCGTGCGTCGCGTGACCGCCGCGTAAATCCCGTCGATTGGCGTCGGCGGCGCCACGTCCCAATCCGACCCGAATGCGAGGCGCGTCCCCGCATCGAGCAACGACCGGAACGCGTAGGTCGTCTTGCTCCGCTCGTGCCCGATCACGGCCTCTGCCCAACGACCATCATCGATCGCGTGATACGGCTGCATGCTCGCGATCACGCCTAACTGGGCGAACCGCGGGATGTCCGCCGGCGCCACGTGCTGCGCGTGCTCGATCCGGAAGCGCCGGTCGCGCGGGCCGTCTTCCTGCTCCACGCGCTGGTAGATGTCCAGCTGCAACCGGATCGCCCGGTCCCCGATCGCGTGGCAGATCACCTGCAAGCCGGCCTTGTCGGCGCCGCTCGTCCACGCATACAGGTCTTCGGGCGTGTTCACGAGCAGCCCGCTGTCCTTCGGCGCATCGGTGAACGGCGCGAGCATTGCCGCCGTGTGCGAGCCTAACGACCCATCCACGAATCCCTTGAGCCCGCCGATGTGCAGCCACGCGTCCCCGCGGCCGCGCGCGGCAATCGTGTCGCGCAACCGCTCCCACGTGGCTAACGGAACCGCCGCCGAGATGCGCGCTTTCATCCGGCCCGCCTTGTGCGCGCGCTCGAATACCGCCAGATCGTGCCACGTCCCCATGTGATCGACCTGCGTCACGCCTCGCGCGACCACGTAGGCCATCGCCGCATCGAACGCGCGATCTTCCACCTCGGGCGGCGCATCGGGGATCGCCTTCGTCACGAGGCCCATCGCGTTGTCCTTGAGCACGCCGGTGGGCTCGCCGCTCGCGTCGCGCACGATGGTGCCGCCATCCACATCCGGCGTCGCACGGCTCACGCCCGCGGCGCGTAAGGCAGCGGTGTTCGCCAGACCCATGTGCCCATCGAGACGACCGACCCATACCGGATGGTCGCCCGTCACTGAGTCGATCCAGTCGCGCCGCGGCAGCTCGCCGCCCCACAAGGTGTGATCCCAATCGCCGCCGAGTATCCAAGCGCCTTTGGGCAGCGTCGCGGCGTACGCCTCGATGCGCCTAACGAATTCCGCGGGCGTCTTCGCGTCGCGCAGCTGCACCGACGACAGCGCGAAGCCGCCGTCGAGGAAATGCACGTGGGCGTCGATGAATCCCGGCACCAGCATCGCGCCGTGCGCGTCGATGATGCGCGTGTCCGGTGCGGCCATCTTCCGTACTTCGGCGCTGGAGCCCACCGCGGCGAGCGTGTCGCCGCTCACCGCGATCGCGTCCGCCCAGGGACGCGTCGAGTCGCCCGTCCACACGCGCGCGTTCACGACGACCATCGTCACCGGCGAGGATGCGGTGTGCGGGGGCGTGGTCACGAGCAGGGCCAGGAGCGCGAGCGCGATCAACGGCGCGCGCACTCAGCGACGCTCCATCGCGTCGCGAATGTCCAACAGAATCTCGAAGTACAACTGCTCGCGCCGATAGGCGAAATCGAGCGTCGACATCTGCGCCTGATCTTGCGTCGACTTGGCACGCTCGAACGCCTCGCGGTACATCTCGTCGAGGTTGGACAGGATGCGATCGCGCGAACGGGACATACGGATTGCCTCGAGGGCTCGAAGGATGAGACGGGGCGGCTCGATCTCGGCCGGCGGCTTGATGCTCGCTTCGGCTCGTGCGAGAAGGAATCGCTTGGCCGCACCCATGAGAGCACGGCGTGGAGGAATGGGTTCGAACGACACAGGAGTTCAGGTCTCACACACTATAGCCGATCGCGAGGCTGCCGCCAATGCTCGAGCTCGCCTCACGCAGGCGTGTTCAGCAGCCGTACCGCGTCGCGCGCGATCACACCTTCTTCGTCGGTCGGGATGGAGTATACCGCCACGCGCGAATCGTCAGTGCTCAGGCGAGCCGGCGCGCCGACACACGAACTGTTGCACGCCGGATCCAGTCGGATGCCGAGCCATTCCATCCCATCGAGGATGCGCGTTCGCACCACCGGCGAGTTTTCGCCGATTCCACCGGTGAACACGACCGCCGCGGCGCCGCCCAACGCGGCGAGATACGCGCCCACGTATTTGCGCGCACGATACGCGAACATCTCGATGGCCAACCGTGCGTGCTCGTCGTCTCGCTCGACCGCCAACAGCTCGCGCATGTCCGCCGTCGAGCGCGACACGCCGAGCAGGCCCGACCGGGTATTGAGCCACTGCTCTACCGTCGTCGCGCTGACGTGGTCGTGTTGGGCGAGAAACGCCACGATGGCTGGATCGAGGTCGCCGCTGCGCGTGCTCATCATCAGGCCTTCGAGCGGCGTGAAGCCCATGCTCGTGTCCGCCGACCGACCGTCGCGGATGGCGGCGGCCGAGCAGCCGCTGCCGAGGTGTAGTACAATGAGTGTCGCCTGCCCGGACGGCGTGTCGGTGAGGTGGCAATACCGCGCGAGCACGCTCTGGTACGACAGGCCGTGAAAGCCGTAGCGACGGATGCCGCACCGCTCGGCGATGCCGGCGGGAATGGCGTACTGCGACGCGACCGGCGGCAGGTCGCGATGAAACGTCGTGTCGAACGACGCCGTCATCGGCGCGGCATCGCCTAACGCAGCGCGCGCGGCCCGCACCCCGGCCACGCACGGTCCGTTGTGCAGCGGCGCCAGCTCCTCGAGCTCGGTGAGCGAGTCGATGACGGCCCGGTCGATGACCGTCGCCTCGCGGTACCGCGACCCGCCGTGCACGATGCGATGCCCAACGGCGTCGATCGCGCCGCCGTACGCGTCCCGGAACCGCGCCAGCAGCTCCCGCGCGGCGGACGAGTGATCGCGCAGGTGCAGCTCGCCGTCGACGTGCCGGTCGCCCACGTCCACCGACCACGTTGCGTTAGGCGATGACACGTTGTGCACCGCGCCGCGCGCCCGCACGGCGAGCGGCGCGTGGTCGGCCGCGCCGGCCTCGGCGTCCACGAGCTGCAGCTTGACCGACGAGCTGCCGCAATTCAACACCAGCACCTTCACGCCGAACGAGCTCCCATCGCGTCAGTCCACGAGCTTGTTGTCGCCCGGCGGCGCACGATGCCGGTACGCTTCCACGACGCGGCCGCCCAGCAGATGCTCGCGCACAATGCGTTCCGCGCCGTGCACATCCACACCCGCGTACCACACGTCGTCCGGATACACGACCACCATCGGCCCGTGTCCACATTGGTTCATGCATCCGGCATGATTCACCCTGACGATGCCCTTGAGCCCCGCCGCCGCGGCGCCGCGCTTGAGCGTCGCGTGTACGGCATCGGATCCCTGCGTGGGACACGTGTTGCCGGACGTGCACACGAAGACGTGATGTTTGTATTGACCCATGACTGAAGATAGACCGGCGTTGCACCCGGGGCATTCCCGCCTCTCGCCGCCGCCCCTGCAGCGTGACAGCTTTCGCGCATGTCAGCCTCCCCAACACCGAAGACCACCGTCGAGCCCTGGCTTCGAGGCCCCGTGCCTGGCGTCGACCCGTACCTGCAGCCGGCGGCGCACGCGCTGCTCATGGCGTCCGAAGACCTCGAGCGCGCCGCAGGCGACCTCTCGCCCGAAGAGCTGGCGACACGCCCCGGCGGCGCCGCGTCGGTGGCCTTTCACCTGCGACACATCGCCGGCAGTATCGAGCGGCTGCTCACCTATGCGCGCGGCGCGGCGCTCTCGGATGCGCAGCGCCGCGCGCTCGTCAAGGAATCGGCCGAGGGCAACGCGCCGGGGGACGCGGAAGAGCTCATCGCGCGCGCACGCGCGGCGATCGCGGGCGCCATCGAGCAGTTTCGCGCAACCGACCGCGCTACGCTGCTCGACGCACGCGCGGTCGGCAAACAGCAGCTGCCGTCGACGGTGCTGGGCCTGCTGTTCCACGTGGCCGAGCACACGCAGCGGCATGTCGGCCAGGCGATCGCCACGGGCACGGCCGTGCGCGGTTTGCGTTAGCCCTGGCGTTAGGCCGGCGTTGGGCCATCGTCGGGCGGCGCGCCGGACGCCTGCGCGCGCGAGAGCAGCAGCTCGCGCTCGCGCGCGTTCTGCGTGAGCGACGCTGCGCGCTCGAATTCCTGCCGCGCCTCGGCGTGACGGCCGAGCTTCGCGAGCAGGTCGCCGCGCACCGCCGGCAAGAGATGGTAGCTCGCGAGCGATTTCTCGCAGCACAGCTCGTCCACGATCTCGAGGCCCGCCGCTGGTCCAAACGCCATCGAGACCGCGACGGCGCGATTGAGCTCGACCACCGGCGACGGCGCCAGCTGCGCGAGCGCGTCGTACAACGCCGCGATGCGCGGCCAATCCGTGTCGGCTCCCGTGCGCGCGCGGGCATGACACGCCGCGATCTCGGCCTGCAGCGCGTACGGGCCTAACGTTCCACCCAACCCTTCGGCGTGCTCGAGACAGGCGAGCGCATGGCGGATCAGCACGTGGTCCCAGAGCGCGCGGTTCTGGTCGAGCAGCAAGATGGGCTCGCCCGCCGGCCCCACGCGGGCGCGCAGCCGCGATGCCTGGATTTCCATCAGCGCCACGAGACCGAAGACTTCCGATTCCCCGGGCATGAGCCCGCCCACGATGCGGCCGAGCCGCCTCGCTTCCTCGCACAAGGACGGCCGGATCCAGTCGTCGCCGGCCGTCGCCGTATAGCCTTCGTTGAAGATCAGATAGATCACCTGCAGCACCGACGCCAGCCGCGCCTCGAGATCGGGGCCGCGCGGCACCTCGAACGGCACGCGCGCTTCCGACAACGTGCGCTTGGCGCGCACGATACGCTGCGCCATCGTGGCGACGGGCACCAGGAACGCGCGCGCGATCTGCTCGGTCGCGAGTCCGCCTAACAGACGCAGCGTGAGCGCCACCCGCGCCTCCATCGGCAGCACCGGGTGGCAGGCGATGAACACCAGCCGCAGCAGCTCGTCCCCGATCTCGTCGTCCATCGATTCCACCAGGGCCGACTCGGGAGTGTCCTGTTCGTCATCGCGCTCCGCGCCTAACTGCTGGTGCGTACGGTCCAGCATCTTGCCGCGTCGCGCGTGGTCGATCGCGCGGTGCTTGGCGGTCGCCATGAGCCACGCGCCCGGGTTGTCGGGGATTCCCGTCTCCGGCCACCGCTCCATCGCCGCCACCAACGCGTCCTGCGCCAGGTCCTCGGCAAGGCCTACGTCGCGCGTGAGGCGGGTCAAGCCGGCAATGAGCTTCGCCGACTCGATCCGCCACACCGCATCGATGGTTCGGTTGATGTCCGCCACGAGCCTTCCGGGACCTCGTCTCGAATTCGGTGATCAGCGTCCGTGCCGCTTCGACACTTCGGCGCGAATGCGCTCCTCACGCGCTTTCGTTTCCGGCGTGAGGTTCGACCCGAAGTCCTCGCTCTCGAAGACCTGCCGGATCTCGACCTCGCCTTCCTTGAACGGCGCGCGCTTGAGCCATTCGATCGCCTCTTCCTTCGACTTCACGTTCCAGATCCAGAAGCCGGCGATGAGCTCCTTGGCTTCCGTGAACGGACCGTCGATCACTTTCGGCTTGCCCTCGCCAAAGCGAACCCGCGCGCCCTTGGCACTGGAGTGAAGTCCTTCGCCGGCGAGCATGACGCCCGCCTTGGCCAACTCCTCGTTGAACTTCGTCATCTCGGCCAGATCTTGCGCGCTCGGCAGCTTGCCGTTCTCGCTCTCAGCGTTGGCCTTCACAAGGATCATGAACCGCATGGTCGTGTCTCCGTTTTCTCGAGTTCGAGTGTGTTTGTGTGTGTCCGGCCGACAGTGTGGGCGGGAGCCGCGCGCAACATCGGGACCGCCCGCGGCCATCGGGGGATTGTTACCTACTTTGTAGGCAAAAACTCCCCGATGCGCCGTGAAACCTCTCCGCTAGCATGCCTCGGGCGATACGCGGGCCCTGAGCATCGAGCGGTACGCCGCGCGGTACGCGATCGCCAGGTGGAGCTCCAGCCCGAACACGATCGCCGCCATCACGAGGCCCGACGGCAGCAGGAACGAGTGGAAGGCGACGATGTTCACGATCACCGGCGCCAACAGCGCCAGCGCGAGCGGAACGTACCGGTTCGCCAGGAGCAGCGCGCCGGAGAGCAACTGCGTTCCCGCGATCAACTGCATCATGTAACCGCTCTGGAACAAGGCGAGCGCGAACGCCGCTGCGCCTTTCGGCAGCGACGTCGGCTGCGGCATGAAATTCAGGAAGCCGTTCAAGCCCGCGAACACGAAGATCGAGCCGAGCAGGGAGCGGGAAACGAGCGGCAGCCGGCGAACGATCGCGCGCGAAACGGAGCGATGGCTCGAGCGAACCTCGGCGCGGGACGAAAGCGAAATGGCAGTCATGGCGTGTCTCCGGTTCGAGTCGGTGTGGTGATTCGTGCCTTCATCACCACGTCGAACCGGCAACCCGCATTTCGACATCACCCGGAAGCAGCTGCCACTCCATCACTTACGGCGGGCTCGGCAGTGCGAAATGTCCACAGGTCGTGTTGGATCACGATCCAGACCAGCAGACATGGCGCCTCTCGCAAGCCAACGATCGTGAGAAGCATGAGCACGGTGCGCCACAGCGTGCGCCGCGACATCGCGTACCAGAGTGCGACGCCCGTCACGGCAATCACGTACGACGGTCGCTCCGCCTGATGGTTGAACAGCACCACGTACACGAGCAACGAGCAGAGATAGAATCGCAGAAATCGCCCGTCGTTCCACTCGCTCGGGCGCAGGACGAGCGGCGCCAGCAGGACGAGCGTGCCCGCGAGCTGCACCGGCCAGTTAGGCCACGAGCCGGGCACGACGCCGGCCAACAATCCCATTGCCGAGGCGCCCCGCGCCAGCGCATCCACCGCCTCGATGTTCGCCCACCACTGGTACTGCTGCCGCAAGAGCGGCCAGGAGATGACGCCTAACGGAATCGCGGCGAGCACCGCTCCCACCGCTACCGTCCGCCATCCGAACTTCCAGCGCGTCGAGCGCGGCAGCGCGAAGGTCACCGCAGCGAGCGGGAAAATCTTGATCGCCGTGCCGACTGCGACGGCGATGGCCGCGGCCGTCAACCGCGAGCGCTCGAGCGCCACGAACGCACACACAATGAGCGCGGCCACGAGCGCGTTCGACTGCGATGCCTGCGCAGACACGAACACTTCCGGCAGCACCACGATCGCGGCAATCGCGGCCTGGCGTCGCGGCAGCACCATCGCCACCGCGGCGAGCAATGCTACCGCATTCGTGATGTCCCAGACGAGCAGCCCAACCGACGACGGCAGCAGCGCGAACGGCGCGAACAAGAGCGCGAACGTCGGACTGTACTTGAAGAAATCGTATCCCTGCGCCGGATCGCTCGCGTACAGATTGCGATGCGCCATCAAGTGATAGAACGATTGCCGAAAGACGGGATACGTCCAGTGATGGTGCGGCGTGAACGTCCGCGTGAACCACGCGAACGTGGCAGCGAAGATGTACGCCGCGATGAGCCATGGCATTGCGCGATCCAACCACGCGGCACCGTCCGTCTCGCCAACGAAAGATTCGCTCGCCGCCATCGGTCTGTGATTGGACATTATTGCATGCCGCACCGCATGCAGCCGGGGTTGCCGCGAACGTCACGCGGCGCGAGGTTGTCCGCCATGGCCACCGTCGATGACTTCCTCACGCTCGACATCCGCGTCGGCACCGTCGTCGCAGCCGAGCCGTTTCCCGAAGCGCGAAAACCCGCGATCAAACTGCGCATCGATTTCGGACCCGCGTTGGGCGTGAAACGATCGAGCGCCCAACTCACGGTCCATTATACACCGGAGCAACTCGTGGGACGGCAGGTCGTGGCCGTCGTGAATTTTCCTTCTCGTCGCATCGCGGGCTTCGAGAGCGACGTGCTGGTGCTCGGCGCCATGCCCACGGAGCGCGAGGTCATTCTGCTCTGTGTCGATCGCGCCGTCGACAACGGCACGCGTATCGGCTAGCACCGTACTCGAACCCCGGACATCCTTGACACGGACGCGGCTGCCGGATACTTGTTGACTCATGATGATGGCGCAGTCGCGTAAGGATCAATGCATGTGCGCGTGTTGCCGGGCCGCCTGTCGGTGGCCGGGCGGATCCGCGCGTCGTCGCTGCTGACATCATCGTCGCAACGCGCATTCCGGCCGGTCGCTGAAAGCAGCGGCCGGCTTTTTTGTCTCCGTCGAGCCCGACGCGAACCATTTCCAGTGCGTCGGCGTTCGTCACCTGCACCTCTCACTCGAGCACGAGGACCGACCCATGGCAACCGCCACCACACCCGCCGCCGCGCCCGACAAGACGATTCTGGCCAAGGGATACACCCATCCGGAACTACTCGTCTCCACCGATTGGTTGGCGGCCAATCTCGACAATCCATCCATCCGCATCATCGAGAGCGACGAAGACGTGCTGCTCTACGACATGGGCCACATTCCGAACGCACAGAAAGTCGATTGGCACGCCGACCTCAACGATCCGATCGTGCGCGACTACGTCGACCGCGAGCACTTCCAGGAACTGCTCCGCTCGCGCGGCATCGACGATTCGAAAACGGTCGTCTTCTACGGCGACAAGAACAACTGGTGGGCCTGCTACGCGCTCTGGGTGTTCCATCTCTTCGGATTCGAGAACGCGCGCGTGTTGGATGGCGGACGAGTGAAGTGGGAGCAGGAAGGACGCCGGCTGATCGCCGATGTGCCGCACTTTCAGCGCAGCACCTACACCGCGCCCGAACGCAAGGACGAGCACATTCGCGCATTCCGCGAGGAGACGCTCAGCCACGCGAAGGCGAAGCTGCCGCTGATCGACGTGCGCTCGCCCGACGAATTCAGCGGCAAGAAGACGCACATGCCCGAGTATCCGCAGGAAGGCGTGCTGCGCGGCGGACACATTCCGGGTGCCAAGAACGTTCCGTGGGCACGCGCCGCAAATCCCGACGGCACGTTCAAGAGCGCCGACGAACTGCGCAGCATCTACGAGAAGGAAGCGGGTCTCAAGCCGAGCGACGACGTGATCGCGTATTGCCGCATCGGTGAGCGTTCGTCGCACACCTGGTTCGTGCTGCGGTATCTGTTAGGCTACGACAAGGTGCGAAACTACGATGGGAGTTGGACCGAGTGGGGCAATTCCGTGCGCCTCCCGATCGAGAAGGGGGCGACGGCGTGACGGATGCGACGAGCGGAGCCGCGCCGGCGGCCGTCGTGAAGCACAAGCCTAACCGCGTCGAGCTCGTGTGGCACGCGGAGCATCGCTTCACGGCCGGCCGTCCGGGCGGCCCAACGCTGCCGATCGATGGTGACGGCGTCACGGCGCCCGGGCCGGTGGACACGATGCTGTCCTCGCTGGCCAGCTGCGCATCCGTGGACGTGATCGACATTCTCGCCAAGCGCCGCACACCCATTCAGGCGCTGCGGGTCGAAGTCATCGGGACGCGCGTCGAAACCATTCCCCGACGTCTCTCGCACGTGCTGCTTCGTTTTCACATCACCGCCCAGGGCCTCGATCGCGAGAACGCCGAGCGCGCCGTGCAGTTGTCCGTGGAGAAATACTGTTCGGTGCGCTCGTCGCTCGACCGCGACATTCCGGTCGAGTGGGAGGTGGAGCTGCACTGAGCCGGTCCGCTGCCATGTCGACGATCGTCCATCCCACGGTCTCCTCCGCCATCGGCCGCACGCCGATGGTCCGCCTCGAGCGCGTCGTCGAGCCGGAGATGGCCGAGGTGTGGGTCAAAATGGAGGGGATGAACCCCGGGGGCTCGATCAAGGACCGCACTGCGTTAGGCATGGTGGTCGACGCCGAGCAGCGCGGCCTCCTGCCCCCGGGCGGCACGATCGTCGAACCGACATCGGGCAACACCGGCGTGGGGCTCGCGCAGGTGGCCGCCGCCCGCGGCTACCGGCTCATCCTGTGCCTTCCGGCGCAGATGAGCGAAGAGCGCAAACGCACGCTCCTCGCGTACGGCGCCGAGCTCGTGCTCACCGATCCCGAACGGCGCATGCTCGCCGCCATCGAGGAAGCCGAGCGCATCCGCGACACCACCGGCGCCTGGATGCCTAACCAGTTCTCCAACCCGGCCAATCCGCGCGTGCACTACGACACAACCGGCCCGGAGATCTGGGAGCAGATGCACGGCCGCGTCGACGCGTTCGTGTACGGGTCGGGCACCGGCGGCACCATCAGCGGCGTCGGCCGTTTTCTCAAGGAGCACGACTCCCGCATCCAGGTGATCACCGTCGAACCCGCACGCTCGGCGGTGCTGAGTGGAGGGTCGCGCGGCGAGCATTCCTTTCAGGGCATGGGGCCTGGTTTCATCCCGGACAACCTCGATCGTTCCGTCATCGATCGCGTCGTCACGGCGTGGGAGGAAGACGCGTTCCCATTGGCGCGCCGGCTCGCACGAGTGGAAGGATTGTTCGTCGGCATGTCGAGCGGCGCCATTGCATTCTGGTCGCTGCGCATCGCGCGGGAGCTGGGTCCCGGAAAACGGGTCGCGATGATCGCGCCAGACTCCGGGGCGCGGTACCTGTCGACGGCGTTGTTTGCCGAACCGGAACGCGCCGCATCCTGAGGCGCGCGACGTCCCGGCCGCGCGTTTCAGTCAGGTTCGGGCTCCGTTAGACCTCGAGGCCCGCCTTCCGCAGCTTGGCGAGCACCTTGCGCCGCACCATGTTGGGCGCCGGATGCTCGCGCCGCGTCGCCGCCACCGCCTCGAGAAACGTGCGCTCGAAGTCGAACTGCGGATAGCACTGCCGGCACTGGGCGAGGTGCCCCCGGATGGCATCCATCGACTCGTCCGTGAGCTCGCCGTCCAGGTAATCCCAGAGTTGGCGAACGACGTCGGTACAGTCCATCGCGACGATCTCTGTCTCGGTGAGGAACACGTTACACCTCGCATGCAGCGCGCGTCGCCAGTCCCGCGTCTCGCGCGAACATCACGAGCGACTCCTGCAACAACCGCCGTCCGCGAAACAGGCGCGATCGGATCGTTCCGACCGGGACGCCGAGCACGGACGCTGCTTCATTGTATGCCATTCCTTCGACGTCGACCAGCACGACGGCAGAGCGGAACACCTCCGGCAACTCTCCAATCGCCCGCTCGAGCGCCGGTGCGAGATCCACGTGGCTGAGGATGTCCGTGTGCTCGCCGATCGACCCCACGATCTCCTGCCCCGATGCGAGCGCTTCGAGCTGCGCGTCATCACCGCCGTAATCCACACGACGCCGTTCTCGTTCCCGAAGCCTGAGAAAAACGTTCCGGCAGATCGTGAAGAGCCATTTCCGACACTCGCTGCCCGGCTCGAAGGTGTGCCACGAACGGTACGCGCGGAGAAAGGTCTCCTGGACGACGTCGTCGGCGTCGGATTCATCGCGTGTCATCGAGAGCGCGAAGCGATACACATCGTCCAGCCAGGGCAACGCTTCAACCTCAAAGCGTCTCGAGTCGATGCGATGCGACTCACCAGCGGTTAGCGTTCCGTCCATGAAAGACCTCGTGCGTTTCCCACCACCGTGGGCTTGTTGACTCCGGCAGCGACACCAACTGATGCTCGCGTATACACGAGCGGTTCCCGTCTGTGCCATGCGTCGATGTTACAATTTCGTCAAAAGAAGAGAGCAGTCAAACGCTTGCGCCCGAAAGAGTTACCGCTTCACCATCGCGTTGCTGTTGTCTGCCTCGGAAGTTCTGCGGCTGGCCTCTGTGCAGCAGTCGTTGGCCATCTTTTGTTCGGCAAACGTTGGATCGATCCTCTCCGCGTTCGATGGCGTTTGCTTGCGTGTCGCCTCCACGGAGTGCTATAGTGACGGGGAGGGGGTCGGGGATTCGACGGCGACCTTCCCAAGTGGGACCGGTGCGGCCGCGCCGGACATTCACTTCTCTCGAGAGGAAATCCCATGCGGTGGACGAAACCTGAGTTCGAGGTCGTCGAAGTGACGATGGAAGTCACGGCATACGTCGCGCGGCGCTAACCAACGCGGCAGCAAGAGCCCGGCGACCCCGGGCTCTTTTCTTTTCTCCGCTCCGGTGATTTGTGCACGTGACGCTGTTGGGGACCGCAGCCGGCGGCGGGTTCCCCCAATGGAATTGCTGGTGTCCGTCCTGCCGCACGGCTCGCGAGGCGCCTGAGCGAGCACGCGCTCGCACGCAATCCTCGATCGCGGTCAGCGCCGACGGCGCACGCTGGTTCGTGCTGGACGCATCGCCCGACGTACGCGAGCAGATCGCGATGCTGCCCACGGCGCGGACCACCGAAACGCGCTACGTGCCGATCGACGGCATCGCCCTCACCGACGCCGAGCTCGACCACACGTTAGGCATCGAGCTGTTGCGCGAGGGTCGCGCCCTGCACCTCTACGCGACGGCTTCCGTGTTAGGCACGCTCGAGCGTGACTCCCGCATTCTCCCGGTCACGCGGGCCTTCGCCTGCGTCGATGTCACCGTCCTCGAGGCGAACGGGATCCCGGCGGCCCTCCGCTACCGCGACGGGACGCCGAGCGGTCTCTCGCTCGAGGCCGTCGAGGTGGCGGGCGACCCGCCGCGCTTCGCGTCCTCGAACGACCCCGGGCACACGGTCGGCCTCCTCGTCCACGATGGCACCACCGGCGGGACCTGCGCGGTCGTTCCAGGGGCGGCGGCGCTCGACAAGGCCCTCGGCGGCCGTCTCGCGGGCGCGGACGTTGCGCTCCTCGACGGCACCTTTTTCACGGACGACGAGCCGCAACGCTTTGGCCTGGGCGACCGCACCGCGGCGCAGATGGGACACGCGCCCATCAGCGGCAAGGCGGGCACCCTGGGCCGCTTCGGAGGGCTCCCTTGCCGTCACAAGGTGTACACGCACATCAACAATACGAACCCGATCCTGGTCGAGGATTCTCCGGAACGCCGCACCGTGGAGCTCGCGGGCGTCGTCGTGGGAGCGGACGGGATGACATTTCAGATCTGACCATGGCCGCTTCGTCATTCACCACCATGTCGGCGCCGCCGCCGCCGCCGATCCCGCGGCTGGAGCGGCCGCTTCCGCCTAACGAACTGGCCGACGCGCTGCGCGCCTTCCATTCGTCGTATTACGTCGAGCATCCGTTCCATCAGTTGATGCACGACGGCCAGTTGACGCAGCGGCAGCTGCAAGGGTGGGTCGCCAACCGCCTGTGCTACCAGCGGGCGGTGCCGCGCAAGGACGGGGCGATTCTCTCGAACTGCCCGGTCCCCGCGGTCCGCCGGCAGTGGATCCAACGCCTCATCGACCACGACGGGACGCGCGAGGGCGAAGGCGGCATCGAAAAATGGATCCAGTTAGGCATCGGACTGGGCCTCTCGCGCGAGGAGATGGAAGATGAGCGCTACGTCCTGCCCGGCGTGCGCTTCGCCACCGAGGCGTACGTCACCTTCTGCAAGACCAAGCCGTGGGTCGATGCGGTGGCCGCGTCATTGACGGAGCTGTTCGCGCCGGACATCATGCGCCGCCGTCTCGCGTCGATGCCGAAGAACTATCCGTGGATCAAGCCTGAGGCCTACGCGTACTTCGAGAGCCGCCTGACGCAGGCGCCGCGCGACAGCGCCGAAGGGCTGGCGATCGTGACCACGTACTGCACCACCGTCGAGACGCAGCAGCGCGCGTTCGAGGCGCCGCGGTTCAAGATCGAGATGCTGTGGGCCATGATCGACACGATCCACCACGCCTACCGCGAGGAGTAGCCGTGGGATTCGGCGGTGGCACGCGGCCCAGACTCTGGCGGTTCGCCCGCGTCGACTTCGACCCGGTGCGGCAGCGTCGCGTGCTGCTCTATCCCGAAGGGGCGATCCTGCTCAACGACACGGCGGCCGAGATCCTCGCGCTGTGCGACGGCGAGCGGACGATCGACGCGATCGCGGCGACGTTGGGCGAGCGCTACGGCGCCGACGTGCGGGCCGACGTGCTCGACTACCTCGACAAGTTGGG
>DAHUXU010000099.1 GCA_027307005.1 Gemmatimonadota bacterium | reverse complement strand
TGCGATCTTCCCCAGCACGGGAAGATACTGGTTAGACACCTCGAGGGGCGGCGCCACGATGAGGAAGAAAAAGAAAACCGGCTTCTCGTCGATTGCCTTGAAATCGACGCCAGCCGGCTTTCGCCCAAACGCCACGCGAAGCTTGTTCACGACCAACGAGCGGCAGTGCGGGATTGCAATCCCGCGCCCGATGCCCGTCGATCCCAGGTTCTCGCGCCGCTTGAGCATCTTGTACAGCATTCCTTCCGACTTCTCATCCAACTTGAGAAGCGAGATCAGTTCCTTGAGGATGTCATCCTTGGTGCTCCCCTCGAGCGCCAGTTTGATCCCGTCTTCGGTAAAGAATTGTCGTAATTCCATCTATCTCCCCAGGAGCGAATATCTGTCTCGAATCGGCCGCGACTTCGCGGGAAACCACGCAACTTACCCCGTGTGCAAAACAGTGTCAAATAACGACGTTGCATGGAGTTGCCGGTCAGAGTAACTTGATTCCATGGCATTCCCATATTCCACCGCGTTCTCGGTGCCGCTTTACCTCGCACCGATGGCCGGCGTCTCCGAGTCGCCCTTCCGCCGACTCTGCCGACGCTTCGGCGCAGACGTGGTGGTCACGGAATTCCTCAGCGCCGAGGGCATCCGCCGCGAGAACCCGGCAACCATCGAAAAGCTGCGCTTCGGAGCGGACGAACGCCCCATTGGCGTCCAGATTTTCGGCGCCGACGCCGCCGCGATGCGCGAGGCGGCGGCCTTCGTCACCGACGTCTTTGCGCCGGAATTCATCGACATCAACTTCGGATGTCCGGTGAAGAAAGTGGTGAAGCGCAACGGCGGCTCGGGATGTCTCAAGGATCTCGGGCTCGTCGCCGACGTCATCCGCGCTGTCATCCAGGGCACGCACCTGCCGGTCACGGTGAAAATCCGCAGCGGCTGGAACGAGGAGATGCGCGACCCGGTTTCGATCGCGCTGCGCTGCCAGGACGCCGGGGCCCGTGTCCTAACGCTGCACCCGCGCACACGCGCGCAGATGTACTCGGGCGACGCGCGCTGGGAAGAGATCGCCGCGGTCGCCGGCGCCCTCGACATTCCGGTCATCGGTAATGGCGACATCAGGACCGCCGAAGACGCCGTGCGCATGTACCGGGAGACGGGATGCGATGGCGTCATGATCGCGCGCGGATCGTTCGGACAGCCGTGGGTGTTCACGCAGGCGCGCGCTTTGCTCGAGGGCAAGGCGATGCCGCCCGCGCCGCCCGTCGAAGAGCGCTTCGCCATCGCGTCCGAACACGCGCGCATGGCGCAGGCGTACGAGAACGATCCGCGCGGCGCAGCCATCGAGTTCCGCAAGCATCTCGGCTGGTACGTGAAAGGCCTGCCGGGCTCGGCCGACATCCGCCGCAAGCTGCACCTCGTGGAATCGCTCGCCGCGGTCGATGACATCTTCGCCGAGTATCTCGCCGCCCGCGCCCGCGGCGACGTCGAACCGTCCGACGGAGCGCTCGCCGAGGCTCGCGCGGCGTGAGACGGGAGCGCGTTCCGGCGCTGCTGCGCCAGGTCGCGTCCGGCGAAGTCGATGCCCAGGCCGCCCTCGGCGCGTTAGGCGCGCTCGAGCTGCCGTCCACCGAATCGCTCGGCTTCGCCACCGTCGACCATCACCGCGCGCTCCGGCAGGGCTATCCGGAAGTCATCTTCGCGGCCGGCAAGACGACTCCACAAGTGCTCGCCATCGCCGAGCGCATCGCCGAGCGCGGCGAAGGCGTCCTGATCACGCGGCTCGTGCCCGAGATGCACGCCGCTGTGCTCGAGCGGTTCCCGTCCATCGACATCAATCCGCTCGGCCGGACGGCTTTCCTCGCGCCGAACGTGCCGGCCCCGGTCGGCCGCGGCACCATTCTCGTGATCACGGCAGGCACCAGCGATCTGCCCGTCGCCGAAGAAGCCGCCGTGACGGCGCGCTCGCTCGGCAACACGGTGGAGAGGCTCACCGACGTCGGAGTGGCCGGCCTGCATCGACTGCTGTCGGAGAGCCGTGCGCTCGAGGACGCGGCGGTGATCATCGTCGTGGCCGGCATGGACGGCGCTTTGCCCTCCGTGGTGGGCGGCTTGGTGTCGGTGCCGGTCATCGCGGTACCGACGAGCATCGGCTACGGCGCCAGCTTCGGCGGCGTGGCCGCCCTGCTTTCCATGCTCAACAGTTGCGCCTCGGGCGTGACGGTCGTCAACATCGATAACGGGTTCGGAGCGGCTTTCGCGGCATCGCGAATCACGCACGCCTAACCCAACATCCTGTCGACATCGCCGAGTTTGTCCCCCGAGAGCCACGTGCCTTCTCGCATCGGCGCGCTCGCACTCTCGGTCGCGCTGACCATCATCGCCACGAGCGTCGTGCGATCTCCGATCGCAGCGCTGCTGGCGTGTCTCATCGCCGCGCTCGCCTGGCGCGCGGGTGGGCCGTACGCGATCGGCGTCGCGCTCGCATCCACCCCGATACTCGCCCACTTCGACCCATTCCTCGGCGCGATGAGCGAGGACTCGCGGTGGATTCGCCTGGCGTTTCTGCTGGCGGCAGGCACGGCGACCGGACTCATCGCTCGCGCGTCGAGCCGCACCGGCACCGAGGACGCCTGGCGCGATGGCGGCCCGGATCTGGCGCCGTCGTCGCGCACGCCGTCGGTCGAGCGTCTCATGCGCGACCATGCGTTGGGCCGCGCCGTCGAGCGCGATGCGATCGAGCGGCTGCTCGCCGATGCCCAACAATCGCTCGGCGCCGACGACGTGACGCTGTGGCTGCGCACGGACTCGGGCGCGGCGCGACCGGCGCTCACCATACCGGCCGGCGCCCAACGCGAGCGGCGGACCAATCCGCCGGCGCCGGCGCTGGTGGCGTGGTCCATGGAGCAGGGCATCGTCACCGCAAACCAGGACACCGAGGGGAGCGCGCTCATCGCGGCGCCGCTGGCCGGGTCGGAGGATGAGCAGGCCGGCGGGGTCCTCACGCTCTACGCGGCCAATCGCCACCGTCTGCCATCGACCGTCAGGCAGGAGCTGTCCGCGCACGCCGCCCGGTTAGGCGCATTGCTCGGCCTCCTGCGCGACGGTCGTGAGACGCGGCAGTACCGCGGCAAAGCCGAGCGCCTCGCCCGGGCCGCCGAGCGGGTGCAGAGCAGCCGCGACGTGGCCGGGTTAGGCCACGCCGTCTGCGACGCGGCGCTCGAGTTGTCCGGCGCCACGCGCGCGGCATTCGTCGTCTGGGACGAGCGCGAGGACGCGGGCACGGTGGCGAGCGTCTCGATGGGGCACGCGGTGCCGGTCGGCTTCGAGGTGACGCCGTCGTCGTTCATCGGCACGGCATGCCGCGAGCGCCAGCGGTTCACGGTGAGCGAGGTCGACGCCGCGTCGCAGTACGCGGTGTTCGGCGAAACGGAGCCGCCGCGACGGCTGGGGTCGCTGGCGGTGGTGCCGCTGGTGCGCGACGGCCGCCCGTTAGGCGCGGTGGCCGTGGAAGGCGACGAAGCCGGTCAGGTCTCCGCCGTCGAGTCGTCGTTGCTGCTGCTGCTGTCGTCCGTGTCCGCGGCGGCGTTCGTGAACGTCCGGCATCTCGAGATTGCCACCGTCGAGTCGCGCACCGACCCGCTCACCAACCTGGCAAACCGCCGCGTGTTCGACGAGCGTCTTCGCCAACACCTGGCCGAGTGCGACCGCAACGGGCAGGTGCTGTCGCTGATACTCGCCGACCTCGATCACTTCAAGCAGATCAACGACACGTACGGACACACGGCCGGCGACCGTGTGTTGGCCGCGGTAGCGCTAGGCGCCAAGCGCGCGATCCGGGGCATCGACCTGTGCACGAGATACGGCGGTGAGGAGCTCGCGATCTTGCTGCCCCAGACGCCAATGGAGCGTGCGCGCGAGGTGGCCGAGCGCCTCCGCCGCACGTTCGAATCGACTCGTGTGGAGGTGGGCGGGCAGGTGATCGCCGTTACGGCGTCGTTTGGGGTGGCGAGCTTTCCGACGAGCACGGGTCGTCACGACTCGCTCTTCTCGGCCGCCGACCGGGCGCTGTACGAGGCCAAGACGGCCGGTAGAAACTGCGTGAGGTGCGCCCATGAAAGCAATTTCGTCATAAAAGCTTAGTGGCGCATGATCGTGGCCGTGAAACGACCGGCGGCGCATTGACCAGCTGGCCCAATTGATCTAGATTTTGTGTCGAGGGGGCGACTGGCTTCGACGGGGTAGGTGAAGCGGTGGCCGCGTGCCCAGGTCCTCGAGCCCTGGTAAATCACTCGGGAAATTTCATAACTGCCAACAACAACTTGGCTCTGGCTGCGTAACTTCGGTTACTGCACCTGCCCGTTGGGAAGCTCGCCTGAGGCGGCTTGACGGGTAACGAAAATTCGGGCTAGCGCTCCGTTGCGTCTTCCGGCGGTGCGCGAAATCAAAGAAGACTCGTCCAGCAGTGGGCGGCCCATTGGCCAGCGGCTGGAGACATCAATCGATGGGCTACGCACGTAGACGCTGCTTCGGATCTTGTCTCGGACCGGGGTTCGAATCCCCGCGCCTCCATGGTGTCCAAAGGCCGGCTCGGCACTCGAGCCGGCCTTTGGCGTTTTGTCCGCGTAGCTTTCGCTGATGCCCCGTTCCCGCACACCACCCGAGCGCGCAGCCTCCGCCCCGCCGAGCGCGCACGATCCCGGTGCGGACGACGCGCGCGAGCGCGCATCCCGCCTCGACGCCCCCGGTCCCGAGCCGCTGCGCACGCCTAACGGATCGCTCATCCGATTCGGCACCGCGTCGTGGACGGACCCGACGCTCGTGCGTTCGGGCGTGTTCTACCCGAGCCAGGCGACGTCTGCCGAGGCGCGTCTCAAGTATTACGCATCGCAGTTCTCGATGGTCGAGGTCGACTCGCCGTATTACGCGCTGCCGTCGCGACAGACGGTGGAAGCCTGGGCGGACCGCACGCCGGAGACGTTTCGGTTCGACGTCAAGGCACACGCGCTCATGACCGGTCAACCCTCCGAGGTCGCACGACTCCCGGCGGAGATTCGCGAGGCGTTGCCCGCTCCGCTCGCCCAGAAGTCGCGCGTCTACGCGAAGGATTTGCCGCCCGAAGTGGCCGACGCCGTGTGGGCGACGTTCATCGACGCGCTGCAGCCGCTCCGCGAGACGGATAAGTTAGGCGCGGTGCTGATGCAGTACCCGCGGTGGTTTCTCCCCGGGCACGCGAGCCGCGACCAGATTCTCGATGCGCACCATCGCTTTGGCGACGTGCCGTTCAGCGTCGAGCTGAGCAACGCGCTCTGGTTCAACGCGCGGAACGCCGAGCACACGCTGCGGTTCTTCGAGGACCACGGCATCCCGTTCGTGATGGTCGACGAGCCACAGGGGCTCCAGAGCAGCGTGCCGCCGGTGGTCGCGGTGACGGCGCCGCGTCTGGCGGTGATCCGGTTTCACGGGCGCCGCACCGAGACGTGGGAGCGGACGGGCGTGACGACGGCGGAGAAGTTTCGCTATCTGTACGACGCGCGCGAGCTCGAGGCGTGGGCGCCGCGCGTCGGTGAGATCGCCGGGCGCGCGCGCGAGGTGCACGTGGTGATGAACAACTGCTACGCGAACTACGGGACGACGAACGCGATCGAGTTGGCGGCGATGGTGCGCCACATCTATGGCGCGGCGTGAGGACGCCCTCCGTTAGGCGGATGGGCGGGACCTGGTGCGCTACATGCGTGTGCCTACCCGGACGTGCTCGTCGCCAGCGCGGCCTGCGCGGCGGCCAGCCGCGCGATCGGCACGCGAAACGGTGAGCACGACACGTAGTTGAGTCCGACCTCCTGGCAGAACCGGATCGACGTCGGTTCGCCGCCGTGCTCGCCGCAGATCCCTGCCTTGAGTCCCGGCTTGGCGCGGCGTCCCTCGGTGACGGCGAACCGGATCAACTTGCCCAAGCCGACCGTGTCCAACACCTGGAACGGATCCTCCGGCAAAATGCCCTTGTCGACGTAGAACGGCAGGAAGCGTCCGGCATCGTCGCGGCTCAGGCCGAACGTGGTCTGCGTGAGATCGTTCGTGCCGAACGAGAAGAAGTCGGCCTTGGCGGCGATCTCGTCGGCGGTGAGCGCCGCGCGCGGCAGCTCGATCATCGTGCCGATGGTGTATGGCACGTCCTCGCCCATGGCGCCCAACACCTGCCGCGCGGCCTCTTCGAGAATGGCGCGCTGGTTCTCGAACTCTTTCACCGTCGAGACGAGCGGGATCATGATCTCCGGATGGACGTCGATGCCGCGCCGCTTGCTGCGCACCGCGGCCTCGAAGATGGCGCGGCCCTGCATCTCCGTGATCTCGGGATACGTGATGCCCAACCGGCAGCCGCGGTGGCCCAGCATCGGGTTCACCTCGCGCAGCGACTCGACGATGCGACCGAGCTCCTCGCGCCGCATGCCTAACGTATGGGAGAGGCGCTTGGCGTCTTCGCCGCCGTGCGGCAGGAACTCGTGCAGCGGCGGGTCGAGCAGGCGGATGGTGACCGGGAGGCCCGCCATCGCTTCGAAAATCCCGTCGAAATCCTGGCGCTGCATGGGCAGCAGCTTGGCCAGCGCGCGCCGGCGGCCGCCTTCATCGCGGGCGACGATCATCTCGCGCATTGCCACGATGCGGTCGCCC
>DAHUXU010000085.1 GCA_027307005.1 Gemmatimonadota bacterium | reverse complement strand
CGGCGACCTCGCGGCCGCCGGTGCGCCGGGCGGCGCGCCGACCGCTGCCTAACCAACGCCTCCTCGATCCGGGATCGATGGCCATGACCATGAATTGGTTCTATAACCTGCGCATGCGCTGGAAACTGACGGTCGCCTTCGCGGCGGTGTTCGCGATGGTGGTCGCGCAGGGCATCTACGTGCACCGCGCCATCACCACGGGCGCGGCGGATCGGGCCGCCACGCAGCACGTCTTCGACGTGATCGACGGCGCACAGGATGCGCTGTCCGGACTCCTGACCATGGATGCCGGCTTCCGCGGCGCGATGCTCGGCGAAGGCGATGGGGCCGCGCGCGACGCCGACCAGGGGTGGTCGACGTTTCAACGCCAGGTGGACTCGCTCGAGCGCCTGTCCACCGATGACCCCGCGCAGCACGCACGTTGGCACCAGCTCGATTCGTTAGGCACGTCGCTCCACGACGACATCATCGCGCCGGCGCTTCACGTCCGGCGTGCGGCCACCGGCGCCGTCTCTGCCGGCGCAGTCGGCGAACAGCAGCAGCTCGACGACATGCGCCGGCTCATCCTTGCCGGCATCGCACAGGAGCAGAGCGTCCAGGCCGCCGTCCGCGCGACGGGCGCCGAGCGGGATGCCAACGTGCGGCGCGCGCTCGAATGGGGCACCATCGTCACGATGGTCGTCACGCTGATCGCGGCGTTCGTCCTCGAGCGCGGCGTCAATTGGCCGGTGTCCGAGCTGTCGACCAAGATGGACCTGATCGCACAGGGACAGGTCGACGTCGACGTCTGGGTCACGACGCGCGACGAGATGGGCGATCTGGCGCAGGGACTCAGGCGCCTCATCGATGCCCAACGGGAATTTGCCGCCGTCGCGCGCCACCTCGGCGAAGGCGACATCGGCGTGGCCGTCACGCCGCGCGGGCCCAACGACGTGCTCAGCCACTCGTTCCAGGAAATGGTCGAGGCGCTCGCTGGCCTGACGCGAGAGGTGCGCGCGCTCATCGACGCCGCCAAGCAGGGCGAGCTCGCCACGCGCGGCAACGCGACGCGCTATCGCGGGACGTTCCACGACCTCGTCGCCGGCTTCAACGAAACGCTGGACGCCGTCATCGCGCCCGTGCACGAAGCGGCCGAAGTGCTCGACCGCGTGGCTGCACGCGACCTGCGCGCCCGCATGCGCGGCGAATACCGCGGCGAACATGCGCGCATCAAGCAAGCGCTGAACAAAGCGCTCGGCCAACTCGACGAAGCGCTCGCCGAAGTCGCCATGGCCGCCGAGCAGGTCGCGGCCGGCGCCGGACAGGTGAGCGCGGGCAGCCAGCTCCTCGCCCAGGGCGCGGCGGAACAGGCGAGCTCCCTCGAGGAAGTGTCGAGCAGCCTGCAGGAGATGGGCGCGATGACGCGGCAGAACGCGCTCAGCGCCCGCGATGCGCGGCAGCTCAGCGAAGCGGCACGCGAAAGCGCGACGCGCGGCGCGCACAGCATGAAGCGGCTCGCCGATGCCACCGATCGGATCACCGGCGCAGCGGCCGCCACCGCGCGCATCGTCAAAACGATCGACGAAATCGCCTTCCAAACCAACCTTCTCGCCCTCAACGCCGCGGTCGAAGCGGCGCGCGCCGGCGATGCAGGTCGGGGCTTCGCGGTGGTCGCCGAAGAAGTGCGCAACCTTGCCATGCGCAGCGCGGAAGCCGCGAAGAACACCGCATCGTTGATCGAGGAGTCCGTGAAGAACGCCGAGAGCGGAGCGGTGATCAATCGCGAAGTCATGGCGAGCTTCGGCGACATCACCGAGCACGTTAACAAGGTCGGCGCGGCGATGGCGGAGATCGCCGCGGGCTCCGAGCAGCAGAGCCAGGGCATCGAGCAGATCGCGGCCGGCGTGGAGCAGATGAACGCCGTGACGCAGCAAACAGCCGCCAACGCCGAGGAATCCGCGAGTGCAGCCGAGGAGTTGTCGGGACAAGCAGAAAAAATGGAGACGCTCGTCGGGCACTTCCAGCTGGCGACGGCGCCCGCAACGCCACGCCGCGAAAGCAACGCGCGCGCAAACCGCCGCACGCCGCACCGAGGCGTGCCCGCCGGCCCGTCCCCGATTCGTCCGATCGCGCCGCGCGGCACGGTGGGCCGCCACGCGTTCGGTGCACCGCCGTCGCCTGCGCCTAACGCAACGCCGCATCCGTTCGACCTGGGCGATGATGACGTTCTCGAGGAGTTCTGACGCGCCGGCCGCCGACCGCCCGGCGGCGTGGTCGCTCGTTCCTCCGCTCCGGCCGCACGAGTTCCACCAGCTGCGCCAACTCTTGTACGAGACGTGTGGAATTCGGCTGCGAACGGGCAAGGAAGAGCTCGTGCGCTCGAGACTCGGGCGCCGTGTCGTCGATACCGGCGCGCCGACGTTCTCGGCGTATCTCGATCGCGTCGAGAACGACGCGTTGCATCGGGAATTCGCGGAGCTGGGCCAGCTCGTCGACGCGCTGACCACGAACCAGACGGCGTTCTTCCGCGAACCGGCGCACTTCGACTTCTTCACCGCAACCGTGCTCCCGGCGATGGCGCGTGGCGCCGCCCCGCTTCGCGTCTGGAGCGCCGGATGCGCGTCCGGCGAAGAGGCGTTCAGCATCGCGGTGCTCATGCGCGAACATTTGCCGCCGGACCGGTTCGCTGCTGCCCGCATCCTCGCCACCGACGTGTCATCGCGCGCCCTCGCACGGGCGCGCACCGCGACGTACGGCGCCCGCGCGGTTGCCGCAATCCCGGCGACCTTGCGCCGGCGCATGGTCGATGCCACGTCCAGCGGCGATCGCTTCGTCGTGCGCGATGAGCTGCGGGCCATGGTTCGCTTCGCGCGGTTGAATCTCGTTCGCGACTGGCCGCTGCGCGGACCGTTCGACGCGATCTTCTGCCGCAACGTCATGATCTATTTCGATGCCCGCGTCCGACAGCGCCTGGTCGAGCGGTTCTGGCAGATGCTGGCGCCGGGCGGACACCTGTTCGTCGGGCATTCGGAGAGTCTGGGCGCCGTGACGCACGGCCTGCGCTACGTGCAGCCGGCCGTGTACGTGCGTTAGGATGCCGGCGACGCGGACGAACGGGGAGCGCATCGTCGGCGTGGGCGCGATGTGCGTGTCGAACACGGGCGAGCGGCTCGTGGCCCATGCGTTAGGCAGTTGCCTGGGCGTGGCGGTGTTCGATCCGGTGGCGCGCGTGGGCGGATTGCTGCACGTTCCGCTCCCCGCGTCCACCGACGACCGGGAGCGATCGCGCGGCCGCCCGCTCGAGTACGTGGACACCGGCGTGCCGGCGCTCTTTCGCGACTGCTATCGGTTAGGCGCGAGCAAGGCCCGGCTGCGCGTCGCGGTGGCCGGGGGCGCGTCGGCCGGCGACGCCACGGCCGACGGATTTCAGATCGGCAAGCGCAATCTGATCATGCTGCGCAAGCTATTGTGGAAGAATGGCATCCTGATCCACGCGCACGACGTGGGCGGCACCCGCGTGTGGCGCACTCTGTCGCTGGACCTTGCCACGGGCCGCGTCTGGCTCAGGACGCCGGACCGGGAGGGCGAACTATGATCGATCGAAGCGATGCCCCGGCGGCGGCGCAGGCGCCGTTGACCGTGCTCGTGGCGGACGACAGCCGCGTGATGCGGGCCATGATCATCCGCACGCTCCGGCTCGCCGGGATTCCGTTAGGCGCGGTGCACGAGGCGGCCGACGGCGAAGCGGGACTCGGTATTCTCGCGTCGGAACCCGTCACCCTCGCGCTGGTCGACATCAACATGCCCCGCCTGAGCGGCCTGGACATGCTGGCGCGCCTCGGCCGGCCGACGGCACGCGGGCCGCGCGTCATCGTCGTGTCGTCGGATGGCAGCGATGCGCGCGCGGCGCAGGTGATGGAGATGGGCCACGGCTTTCTTCACAAGCCGTTCGCGCCGGAAGATCTGCGCGACGCGGTGCTGCGCGCCCTGGATGCACCCGACCATGACCGATAATTCGATCGCCCTCCGAGTGGCCGCCACCCTCGCCTTCGAGGAGCTCGGCCTGCTCTCCGTCGGCTCGGCCGTGGAAACGCCGAGCGGCGTCGACGCGCTGCCGGCCGCCGTGAGCGTCGCGTTCGACGGCGCGCACGCCGGGTGCCTCACGCTGCGGGTCTCGGACGACGTGTTCCGCGCCATCGCCGAAAACATGCTCGGCCTGGATGGCGAAGAGGCGGAGCCGTGGCGGTGGGATGCCCTGGGCGAGATGGCCAACGTGATCTGCGGCAACGCCCTGCCCTACATTCTGGGGCCGAGCGCGTGCCTAACGCTGGCGCCGCCGGCGCGCGGCGCGCCGCCCGAGACCAGAGGTGCGTCGCACATCGAGCTCGAGGTGGTAACGGGGCGTGCCCGCATCCTCCTCGACCTGGCCGAACGCCGTCGTCAGTAGTCGACGGGCCTCAGCCAGCTCTCGCCGATCGCCGTGGAGCTCATGATCGCGACGCTGGGCAGCCGGCGCTTCCAGTGCGTGCGCTCGACGCGGCGCCGCACCAGCTCGACCTCCTCGCGCGCGAAGCCCCGCGCCTCGAGATCCGCCGGCGCGTAGCCGTGCAGCAGCCATTGCAGGATCAGGTCGGCCGTGGGGTACGAGATGCCCAGGTCGCCCTCATCGGTCTGGCCGCTCACGAGGTCGGCGGTAGGCGGTTTGTCGATGATCGCGCCGGGCACGCCCAGGTGGCGCGCCAGCGCCCACACCTGCGTCTTGTACAGATCGCCTAACGGATTGAGCGGTGGCGAATCGTCGGCGTGCCAGGTGAAGTAGCCCAGCAGCCGCTCCGTCTTGTTGCCAGTGCCTAACGGAATGGCCGAGTAGCGCGCCGAGAGATCGAAGAGGGCGATCATCCGCGCGCGCGCCATCACGTTGCCGCGGCGCGTCGCATCGGCGTCGGGCTCGTTGGCCAGGTAACCGTCCACCGCGGCGCTGATGTCCAACGTCCGTCCCTCGATGCCCAACGCATCGATCACCAGCTGCGCGTGCGACAGGCTCTCCGGGCTCGACGCCCGGTACGGCAGCCGCACGCCGACCACGTTGTCCGCGCCTAACGCTCGGGCCGCCAGGTACGCGGTCACCGATGAGTCGACCCCGCCCGACAAGGCCACGATGCCCTTGCGGAACCCGCGGCCCGTGATCTCGTCGCGCAGAAACGCGGCCAGCCATTCTTCGGTGAGCGCCGGATCGATCTCCAGCGGCGGCGGCGTGCCGGCCGCGGCCATCCCGCCGTCCACGACGTCCATCGACCTCGCCCGCGCCGTGCTCGTCGTCGCCGGCGGAATCGTCCGCGCCTCGCAGCCGTCGCTGTCGAACTGCAGGGCATCGGCGTGGCCGTTCTGGATTCGCGCCAGCGTCCCGACCAAGTGGGGTATCGCGGTGCGGAGGTCGGCCAGAAGCGGCATGTCGGCCCGGGCACGCGTCAAATCGCCCAGATCCATCGCGATGGGCAGAATCGCCTCCGACCACATCGGACCACGGATGCGCACGTCGCCTTTGGGCCCCGCGACCAACGCGCCCCCCGGAAACGATTTGCCGGCCTCGCTCGATGCGAGGTTGGAGAACGAAACGAACACCCCGTGCTCTTCG
>DAHUXU010000070.1 GCA_027307005.1 Gemmatimonadota bacterium | reverse complement strand
GCCCAGTCGGGTCCGCTCAACCAAGTCTGGATCGCCGTGCGCGCGGCCGGGCATCCGCTCGCGTTCGCGAACGTGGTGCGCGACGCGGTAACGCGCGCCGATCCGCAGCAGCCGATCGGCGAGATCGTGAGCCTGGAACAGCTGATCGAGCGGCAGACGGCGGCGCGGCGTTTGACGATGGCGCTGGTGTCGCTCTTCGCGGCGGTGGCGATGACGCTGGCGGCGATCGGGATGTACGGCCTGGCGGCATACACGGTGACGCGGCGGACGCGCGAGTTCGGCATCCGGGTTGCGTTAGGCGCGCAGCGGAGCGACGTCTTGCGCATGGTGTTGCGCGAGCACGTGCGCCTGGTCGCCGCCGGCGCCGCGGCCGGCATCGTCATCGCGCTCGGGCTGACGCGCGTGATGCGCACCATGCTCTTCGATGTGAGCCCGACCGACGTGCCGACCTTCGCGTGCACCGCGGCCGGCCTGGCGATCGTGGGGCTGCTGGCGGCGCTCGTGCCCGCCCGCCGCGCGACGCGCGTGGACCCGATGGTCGCGCTGCGCCACGAATAGCGGCGGGCGGTGTTAGGCGTTAGGCGGCGCCGTCCAGGATGTGCCGGATCTTGCGCGTCAGCGCGTCCGGCGAAAAGGGCTTGCCCAGGAATTCCACGCCGTCCGTCAGGAACCCCTCCTGCTGACTCGCCGACTCCGCGTAGCCGGACATGAGCAGCATCGCCATGCGCGGGTGCAGCTCGCGGATGCGCCGCGCCAGGTCGGGGCCCTGCATTTCCGGCATCGCGATGTCCGACAGCACTAGATCGACCGAGTCGCCCGACGCATCGCAGATCCGGAGCGCTTCGGCGCCGTTGGTCGCTTCGAGCACGCGATGCCCCGCTCGCTCGAGAATACGCTTGATCACCGCGCGGATGCCGTCGTCGTCCTCCACCCCCAGCACCGTTTCGCTGCCGCCGCTCGTCTGCGGCCGCTGCGGCTGTCCGGCGGGCGATGCGGCGCCGTCGGCTACCGGCAGGAACACCTCGAACGTCGACCCCTGCCCGGGCGCGCTGATCACGCGAATGTACCCACCCGATTGTTTCACGATCCCCTACACCGTGGACAGGCCGAGACCGGTGCCCTTGTGCCGATCCTTGGTCGTGAAGAACGGCTCGAAGATGCGCGACTTGGTCGCCTCGTCCATGCCGAGTCCCGTGTCGGTCACTGAAATCAGCACGTACGCGCCGGGGCGCACCTCGAACGACCAGCCCTCGCGCGCCGACGCCGCATCGATCGCGACGTTTTGCGTCCGCACCGTTAGGCGCCCGCCGTCGGGCATCGCGTAGCGCGCGTTCACCACCAGATTGACGATCACCTGCTCCAGCTGCCCGGCGTCGGCGCGCACGGCGTGCAGCTCGGGTGCGAGCCGCGTGGAGAGCGTGATGTCCTTGAGCAAGAGACGCTGGAGCATCTTCTCCAGCTCGCTCACCGTTTGGTTCACATCCAGCACGCGCGGCTGCAGCATCTGCTGGCGGCTGAACGCGAGCAGCTGGCGCGTGAGGCGGGCGGCGCGGTCCGCGGCGAGGTCGATCTCCTGGATGTCCTTGTGGCGCGCATCGTCGGCGGCGACATCCTGGAGCAGCAGCTGGCTGTAGCTCTTGATCGCCGTCAGCATGTTGTTGAAATCGTGCGCCACGCCGCCGGCGAGCCGGCCCACCGCTTCCATTTTCTGCGACTGCATGAGCTGCGCTTCCAGTCGCTTGCGGTCGGTCATGTCGGCGAACGTCACGACATAGCCGTTGGCCGGATCGTCGTCGACCGGTCCCCAGGACATGCTCACCTCGAGCGTGCTGCCGTCGCTGCGGGTGGCCACGCCGGGCACGTCGGTCTTCACGGCGCGCGTGTCGCCGTTGAGCACGGGCAGCTCGCCGCTGCCGGGAAACATCGGCAGGCGCTGCCCAACGCATTCGGCTGCGGTCCACCCGAACATGCGTTGGGCGGCGGGATTCCACTGGCGTACCACGCCCTCGGCGTCGACGGCGCAGACCGCCAGCGGCGCGGCCTCGAACAGCGCCCCCAGCCGTGCGTTGGTCCGGCGCAGCTCCGCATCCCGCTCGCGGAGCGCTTCGCCGGCGGCGGCCGCCGCATCGAGCGCGCTGCCTAACTCAGCGTTGGACGATTCGAGGTCGCCCGTCATCTGCTGCAGCGCCGCCATCTGCTGCTCGACCTCGGCCTGCTGCTCCTCGAGCTGCGTCGCTTGCAGCTCGAGGTGCTCCTGCTGCTGGAACACTTCCTCCGCCTGCGCGAGCAGCCGCGAGCGCATGCGCCGCATGATCAGGAAGAGCCCGATGATCTCGAGCAGCAGCGTCCCGGCCGAGGCCCAACGCAGGGCGACCATACCGCGATCGCGTTCACGAAGCCGCGACAGGGCGCGCGCCACCCGGTCGGCCGACGCCTGGCGCGCGCTGTCGGTGACGGCGGTGCTCCGGGCCGCGATGCGTCGCGCCGAGTCGAAATCGCCGCGGCCGGCCGCCGCCAGCTCCGGATCGACGAACGACGCGTCCCAGCGTCCGATGAGCCGCCGCAGCCGAGCGATGCGGACCCGCGATCCGGGATCATCACGGGCCACCGAGCGCAGCGAATCCAGCGAGGCGTACAACTGCGCGCGGCTTGCGACGTCGGGAGCGAGCGCCGTCGTGTCGGTGGTCAGCAGGTAGCCGCGCACGCCGGCCAGTCGGTCGATCACGAGCGTGTTGACGTCGCGGGCGACGCGTGTCACCTGGCGTCCCTGCAGGATCTGGCTCCGGCTCACGAGTTGGACGATGGCGATCAAGGAGAGCGTCGCAATCACACCGGCCAGCGCCAGGAGGCCGAGCCCGAACAGCCGGCGGATGACCGCGCGAACGTTCGCTCGGTCGAGGACGGGGGAGGGTTGGGCGTTGGTCATTGCAGGCGGGCGCGGCATGGTGGAGGCACGGCAGTGCTCGTGTATCTAGGTGGAAACCGGGCGGCGCGCCAGCCGTCGTGGGCCGAAACGTCGGGACGGTTCCGCTGAGTCTCGTCCAGATGACGCGTAGAGGCACGCGTCCGTCATCGTGCGCGACGTCCTCGGCAGTGGCGTCGAGGACGGCACGCTCCTGGCAGTCGACACCCTGCTCCATGGCAGAGCCGACGGAGTTGC
>DAHUXU010000062.1 GCA_027307005.1 Gemmatimonadota bacterium | reverse complement strand
GGGCCTGCGCACCGAGCACGTGATCGTCGCGACGATCACGCGCCCGGTCGAGCCCTGGTTTCGCGACCGCCAGTCGGTTCTGCCGTTCGTGCGCTCGTTGACCGATTCGCTCGAGGCCACGCCGGGCGTCGTCGCCGTGGCGATCGCGCTCACGCCGCCGGCGACGGTTGGCGTGACCGCGCCGCTGCGCGCGGCCGGCGATACCGTCGCCGCGAGCTGGAACGTCGTCACCGACCAGTATTTTCGCGTGCTCGGCTCCCCCGTCCTGCGCGGCCGTGGATTCGATGCGCGCGACGCGCCGGCCTCCGGGGCCGGAGTCATCCCGATCGTGGTGAGCGCTGGGCTGGCGCACCGTGTCTTCGGCTCCGCCAATCCGTTAGGCAAAGTCGTGTACGTGCCGGATGGCGACCATCCGGCCGCGCCGTGGCAGCCGCGGCGCATCATCGGGGAAGTCGCGGACGTGGTTGCGCCGGGGGTCACGCGGCCGCGGCCGCCGGACGCATATCTGCCGTTCGCCCGGATGCCGGTGGCGCACCTGACGGTCATGATGCGTGCGTCGCTCGCGGCCGGCGCCGCGTTAGGCGCGATCCGCCGCATCGTGCGCCGTCTCGACCCGGCCCAACCGGTGGCCGGCGGCCGGCCGCTCGACGCCGTCCTCACGGAGAGCGCCGCGCGCCCGCGCTTCTATCTCGCCGTGTTGGGCACCTTCGGCGCAGTCGCCCTGCTGCTCGCGGGCGGCGGGATGTTTGCCGGCATGTGGTACATCGTGCAGGAGCGTCGCCGAGAAATCGGCATCCGCGTCGCGGTCGGCGCGGAGCGCGGCGATGTCGTCCGTCTCGTACTGCGGCGGGTTGCGCGCCTCCTCGGCGCCGGCCTTGCGATCGGCCTCTCCGGCGCCTGGGCCACGACGCGCTTCTTACGCGCGCTGCTCTCGGGGGTGAGCACCACCGACCCTGCCGTGCTCGAGATCGTGTGCGGTGTGCTCGTCGTGGGTACGCTCCTCGCCATAGTGGCGCCGCTCCTCGAGGCGACGCGCGTGGATCCCATGCGCGTGCTGCGCTCGGAGTGATCGCCTCGCGCCTGGTGGTGATCGTCGCCGCGGCATGCGCGGCACTCCCGCGCGCCGCAACGACGCAGCAGAGAGACACGACACGGCGATGGGAGAACGGCTCGTGGCGCAGCCTCGGTGAGCTCACCGGCGGCGCCGGCGGACTCGACCACCCGATTTCGCTCGCGCTCGCCGGCAACACGCTGTATGTGTTCAACGCCGGCCCGGGCACCGTCCTCGCGCTCGCGCTCGACGGACACGTGCGCTGGCGCTACACGCCCCCCGACTCGCTCCGGTTCCACGTGGACCGCGTCGTGTCGCTTGCTCCGGGCCTCGATGGCGGCGTGTGGGCGGCGGATCCGAACGCCGGACGGTGCACGATCATCTCTCCGTTAGGCGCCGTCGAGCGCGTCATCCCGCTGCACGACAGCCCCCACCTTGCTCCGCGGCCCGACGGCTCGTTCTGGAAAGCGTCGTTCATCGGCGTCAGGCCGTCGTTGTTCGATGCGCGCGGAGTCCGCGTTCGCGCGCTGCGGCTGCCGCGGACATTGACTGCGCCAAAGGACGCAGTGGGCGACGCCCTCCTGGCCATGACGGGTGACACGCTGGTCGTCGCCTATGTTGACGCGGGACGATTTCTGATCGCCCCACCGCACGCGCACCGCCAGGTGCGCGATGTGTGGTCCGTCGAGCCGCGGCCCTTCCCGCGGTTCCGCGAGAGCGACGTCGTCATCCGCGGAAGAACCGTGCACACGTACAAGGCCGGCCCGGATGCGCCGCCCGCTACGCTTGCGCTCGCCGTCGACTCCGGAATCATTTACTCGCTCTATTGGAACGGTCGCAACGCTCCAGGCGACCGTGGCCGCACCGTCGACATGTATCGCGTCTCCACTGGAGTCTACGAGGGCTCCCGTCGGCTACCGCTCCCCTCGAGCGCCATCGCGGTCCGAGGCGATGTCGTGTACGCCCTCACGGACGGCGGCGATCTGCACATCTGGCGCTGGGCGGCGGCCGAGCTCCGGCCGCGATAGTCGCACGCCCTGCACGCGCGTCGCGCTTTCGGTAAGTTTCGGAACACGCGGATCGGCCACGCCCATGGGCGTGTCGAGCCGTCACCACCGGAGGCGTCGCGAGTTGTCCAATCGGCCGGAACGCATCGTCGTCGAAGCGCAAGAGCTGCCGCACACCGCTGCAGCATGGATTGCGAATGCAATCCTGCAGGCGATTCGGGAGACCGGCCGGTGTTCGATCGCGTTGTCGGGCGGGAAGTCGCCGCAGCCGATCTATGCAGAGCTCGGCGCGGCGTTCCCCGTGATCCCGTGGGACAAGGTGAACGTCTTCTTCGGCGACGAGCGCGCGGTGCCGCCCACCGATCCGATGAGCAATTACGGGATGGCGCGGGCGTCGCTGCTCGACCGCGTGCCGGTGCCCAACGGCAACGTGCACCGCATGGAAGGCGAGCGCGCCGACCTGGACGCCGCCGCGCGCGACTACGAGCGGCTCCTCCCGCCGGCGTTCGACGTCTTAATGTTAGGCATCGGCCCGGACGGACACACGGCCTCGCTCTTTCCCGGCGCGCCGACCCTGGACGAACGCACGCGGCGCGTCGTGCCGTCCGACAGTCCGTTCCCGCCGCCGCGACGCCTGACGATCACGCCGCCCGTGATCGCCGCCGCGCGCCGCACCGCGGTGATCGTTGCCGACCGGGAGAAGGCCGGCATCGTGCAGCGCGCGCTCGAGGGACCGCGCGATCCGCACCAACTGCCGGTGCAGTTGGCGCTTTGCGATGTGTGGATTCTCGACCGTGCAGCCGCGTCCAAGCTGACGCCTGCGCCGGCATGAGAGTGCTCGCCGGCGACATCGGCGGCACGCACGCGCGGTTGGCGGTGGTGGACATCGACGATCGGCGGGTGCAGCTCGTGCGGGAGGCCCGATTCCCGAGCGCGGACTATCCGTCGCTCGCGCCCAACGTGCAGGAGTTTCTTCGGCCGGCGAGCGAGTTGCCGCTGCGCGCGGCGTTCGGCGTCGCCG
>DAHUXU010000033.1 GCA_027307005.1 Gemmatimonadota bacterium | reverse complement strand
TCACCCACGGCAGCGTCGTCACCTGCTCGGCCGACCCGCTGAACACGCGCAGCGGTGCGCCAGGCTGGGAGGTGACGCCTAACGCAACGGCCGTGATCAGGTCGAGCATGCCGAGCGCGTTCCACAGCGAGATCCAGATCGGACGCACGGATCCCGACGCAGCCATCGCGGCGAGCGGCAGGGCGATCAATCCGACCGCGACATCGCCCCAGCCCGCCGACGGCGCGAACGGCGCCGGCAGTCGGCCCACGCCGTAGAGGATGAGAAAGAAGACGCCCAACACGCGCCCGATGTTCGCGGCGATGAGCACGGGCATCGGAATCTGGAGTACGCGCTCCCGGAACCGCGACACCCGCACGTACGCGATCAGTCCGGCTGCCAGCGCCGCGAACAGCGCGATCCCGACGGCGGGAACGGGGCCGGTGGCGCCCGGTTCAAATCCCCCCATGGCGCCGATGGCAACGAGCGCGGCCAACCAGAGCCCGACGCCGACGAACGCCGCGATGCGCGTCCGCAGCGCGAGAGACATCGCGCCAATGAGGAGGCCGGCCAGGATGGCAACGAGTGCAACTTCAGCGATAGTGCCAATGAGATCGAGCATGGAACCCTCCAGTTAAGTGTATATGCACCTAATTGGGCGCATGTGCGGCGCCGCCGCGTGCGCCGGTCGCGTTAGGCCGTCGGAGCCGTGATCCGTGTCCTGTTCGGGAGGCCGTTCTTCTGGTCGATCAGCCGCTGAGCCCGCTGCCACGCCGGATATGCCTCGTGCAGCGTCCGGCGGCCGGCGGCGCTGAGTCTCATGCGGTGTTCGCGGCCGTCCTCCGACCGTGCCGAAACGATCCAGCCTTTTCGACGCATGAGCGCCGCACTGCGCGTGAACGTCGTCCGATCGAGGCCGAGTGTGTCGGCGAGCACTGCCACGGGCGCGCCGGCGCCGACCTCGAGCGCAACGAGGACGGAAAACTGCGTCGCCCGCAATCCGTACGGGCGCAGCTCCTCATCGTTCAGGCGCGAAATCGCGCGCGCCTGCCGGCGCGCGTCCAGGCAGTGGCAGTCGGTCGCACAAGCGGCGATATCGATTTTTCGCGTCATGGCTCGAGAACCAGTGTATATGCACGCATCTGACGGTCGAACCAGGGCGCCGCCGGATTTGTTCCCGGCCGAATCAGCCGTGCGAGCTACATCGCGGGTGCGCGCGTTCCATCCGACCACTTGTCCAGGACGACCGCGAACACGCGTATGACAGGAAAGCCTCTGAGTTGCGGATACGCCTGCGCGGACAGGTACCAGTAGTCGACGGACACGACCGGGGTCTTTGCCATATTTGCACCCCAGGTCGCACCGTCCTTGACTGGCTCGAAGAACATGAGGTGCGGACCGTTGTGGTCGCCCTCATCCGTCAGGTACGACGACTTCGACATCATGTAGCACACTGTTCCCGGCTCCAGCGCCGGCAATTCTTTTTTGTCCAACGCCACTTTGATTGCTGCAATGACCTGGCGTTTCGACTGGCCGGCCAGCAGCAACTTCGTCCGCATGAAAGCAAACGGCAGCACCGATCGTACGGCCGGTGGATTGAGGCAGTCCGCTCCGCGGATCTTCGGGTTCCAGAATTCGGGACTGTCGAACGGGCCCATCCATCCGCGTTCGACCATGCACACCCAGCCGTTCGTGCCGTGCACCGCGGTTTCGTAGCCACGCCGTCCCAGGATGAGCACGGTGGCGTCGCGCGAGATCGTGTCCGGCGCGGCGCTGCGCGCCAACGCGATTTCCGCGCGACGATCCATCAGGTACTGCTCCAGCGGCGCCATGGCGGGGTACGCTCGTTGGGCGTTCTGCGCCGCGGCACGCTGGGACGCGGCCACGGTAGCCGCGAGCATGCACGCGCTCCATGCACCGGCACGAATGATGTGTCGTCTCATCGGGGGGCTCCGTTAGTCCGCTGCGTCCGGCATGTCTGTCTAACGTTAGACCGGGTTCAGCGGGGCGCGCTCTGCCGCCGCCGCTGGTCGCTCGCCTTCATGAGGTCGCTCATGTCCACGGCCGGCCGGATCTCGAACACGCTGCCGTACTCGAGGGCCGGATGCTGCGCCATGAGCTGCGCCGCGTGGCTCAAGTCCCGCGCCTCGAGAATGAGAATGCCGCCGAGTTGTTCCTTCGTTTCGGTGAAGGGGCCATCGGTCGTTGCGACCTTGCCGTTTTTCCAGTACACCGTCAGCGCCGGGTCCGGAGGCGCGAGCGCTTCTCCTCCCGCCCAGGGCCCGTTGGCTCGAAGGTGGTCGTCGTATCCGAAGCACGCGTCGAACATCGCTTCTTCCTCGGCGCCGGTCATGCGGCCGCGCT
>DAHUXU010000728.1 GCA_027307005.1 Gemmatimonadota bacterium | reverse complement strand
GGCGGCGTCGATCGCCGCCTTCTTTTTCTCCCGCTCCGCTACCTCGCGCTGATAGAGCGCGTTGCGCAGCATCTTCATCGCGGTCGGCTTGTTCTTGAACTGCGACCGCTCCTGCTGGCAGCTCACGACGATGCCCGACGGGATGTGCGTTAGGCGGACGGCCGAGCTGGTCTTGTTGACGTGCTGGCCGCCGGCGCCCGAGGCGCGAAAGACATCCATTTTGATGTCCTCGTCGCGCACCTCGATGTTGATGTCCTCGTCCGCCTCCGGATACACGAATACCGACGCGAAGCTCGTGTGACGCCTCGCCTGCGCGTCGAACGGCGAAATGCGAACCAGCCGATGCACCCCCGTCTCGGGACGGAGAAATCCGTAGGCGTACGGCCCGCGAATCTCGATCATCGCGCCCTTGATCCCGGCTTCTTCGCCCTCGCTCATGTCGAGCACTTCCCACGCGAACCCGTGGCGCGCCGCCCAACGCTCGTACATGCGCATGAGCATCGATGCCCAGTCCTGCGCTTCGGTGCCGCCGGCTCCGGCGCTGATTTCGAGCATCGCATCGCGCCGGTCGTCGGGGCCGGCCAGCAGCGACCGCACCTCGAACGCCGGCACCTGCTCGTCGAGCGCCGACACTTCGCGCTCGAGCTCCGCCGACACCGAGTCGTCCGGCTCCTGCTCGAGCAGCGCCTCCATCTCGAGCAACTCCTGCACTTTGCTCGAGAGTGTGTCGAACGGCTCGACGACTTCCTTGAGCTTCTTGATTTCCGCTATGACTTCGCGCGCGCGCTCCTGGTCGTCCCAGAATCCCTGCTCGCCCATGCGCGCTTCGCGCGCTTCGAGCTCACGCCGTTTGCCATCGACGTCAAAGATACCTCCGCAGCTCGCCGAGCCGTTCCTCGTGACGGTGCAGCCGGCGGGCCCGCTCTGATTCTGACATGACTTCCCCGTTGAGTGTGTGACCGAGGGGGAAATATAGACCAACGATGGGAAACGCCCTACTGCGACCAGCGACCGTTCGTCAGAAAATCCGTTTGCCACCCGCGAGGACGTCGTTCAGCGCGTCCTGGAAGTGAGTGGTGCTCTCGGCGAACCCGCGAGTCATCTGGTCGACGTATTCCTCGTAGCTCTTCTTGATCTCTTCGCGAAAAAGCTCGCGCAGCGTGCCGTTGCGCAGTCCTTCGCGATGTTTGTCGGGGAAGTACGCGACGATGTCGGAGACCAACGCGCGCGCGAGGCGCTTCGCTTTGATGTTGGGATCGTTGGACAGGAAGGGATTGATCGGGGCGCGCGACCCGGCGGACGGCCGTTGGACCGGGGCGGTCGCGCGGGGTGCACCGGCCGGTTGGGAGGCGGCAGCTGCGGGCGGCCGCGGGGCGCCGGCGCCGGGAGGTGGAACGTTAGGCGCGGCCTGGGGCGCGCCTTCCACTCGAGCCGCCGGTGCTGCGGGCGTCGGCGCGCGCGGCGCGGGCCTCGGCACCGGCCCGGCGCCGGGCGCGCTCGTCGCAGACGGCAAGTGCGAGAACGGAAACCCAGTCCGCGCCGGTGCGGCAGGCGCAGCGGTTGGATGCGGCGCGGCCGCGGCGCCGGCGGCAGGGACTGGCGGTGATGCTGGCACGATGGGTACCGCGCCCGACACCTGTGGCTTGCTTGGCGCGGCCGGCGCAGTCGCGGCGGGCGCCGCGTTCTCTGCGTTGGGCATCGAGCGCCGACTCAGCCCCGAGAGCAACGCGTCGACCTGCGCGCGCGAAGGCTGCGGCGGCGTGGGCATGGTTGTCGCCGGCCGCGGCGACAGCGGCGCAGGCGGCGCTCCCCCACCCGCTCGCGCCGCCACTCCGCCGTGCGCTGCCGCCGGCTGCGGGGCGGCGAAGTCGTCGTCGATGCGACCGCGCTCGCCGATGGCGATCACACCGCCGCACACCGAGCAGCGTGCACGGACACCGGCGAGCGGTATCTTCGCCGGGTCGACTCGAAAAATCGATCCGCATTCGGGGCAGACGACGTTCATCGCGCCATTCTCTTCTCCGCGGTGCGCGCTCGCCGCCCGAGCTCAGTGCTCCGACGCGCCGACGCCCGACTCCACTCGGTCTTGGCGACGATCGACGACGTACACGGAACCAGGCAGCGTCTTCGCATAACTCTTCATCTCCGTAGCCAGCTCGCTGACCTGCGCCGGATGCGTGAAGCTCCGGCGTTCGGTCGTCACCACTCCAATACTCAGCGTCATCAGCGGCACGCGGTGCAGCTGCCCGCGCCGATCCTTTCCAAAGAAATATCCAGCGTGCCGATCCTGCTCGGAGTACTGGAACGGCGCAAGTGCATCGAAGATCTCGATGATCTCGCGCGAGATCTCCACCGCATCACGCATCGGCACCACGAAGATAAAATCATCGCCGCCGATATGCCCGACAAATCCGTCATCGCCGCTCAATCCGCGCACGACATCGTGGAGAATCGTCGCCACGATGCGAATGACGCGATCGCCCTCGTAGTAGCTGTAGCGGTCGTTGTATTCCTTGAAGTGATCGAGGTCCGCATAGCACACCGCGAACGGCTCGCCGCTCGCAATGCGTCGTCCGATCTCGGACTCGATCTCCGGCGCGCCGGGAAGCCGGGTGGACGGATGCACGTGCACATCGCGATCCGCGCGGCGCAGCATGGCGTCGAATCGAAGCGCTGCTTCGGCCGGACGCATGCTCGCGGGGAAGACTTCGTCGGCCAGCGCATCGAGCGCACCCGTCACGGCGCTCTCATCATCGCCGGTAAGCACGCCGCCCGGCACCACGCCCGTGTAGGAGTCGCCCTTGAGCCGTCGGCAGGCGTTGAGCGCTGCCGCCGGGTTCGCGCGCGCGTCGAACACGACGACGGTTGGGCGGCCGCGGAGCGCCCGAGCCATGAGATCCGCCACGTCGCACGACACGACGATCGGAAGACCGCGCGCCGCGAGCCAGCCGCGCACAACTTCAGGCGGCCGGCCGGAGTCGGGAGAAAAGAAGATGGCGTGGGGGTGGGCCACCCTGGGCGGTCCTCGGCTCTCTGCGCACCGGATCGCGACGCGGACACGCGCACGTCGCCGGTGACACGGGGAATTGAGTACTCTGCTCGACGATCTCCGCTCGGAGAACGCAACTCCAAGCGCCACATACACTATGCTGCCGCCTGATGTGAGTCGAGTGGCGGCACTGATGATTTTCTTTGTGCGTCGCGATGCGCCGCCGACTCAGATCGCGGTCGCTTCATCGATGAGCATGATCGGAATGTCATCGCGGATCGCATATCGAAGACGACACGCATGGCAGACGAGGCACTGTTCCTGTTCCCGGTACTCGAGCTCGCCCTTGCACTTGGGACAAACGAGCACCTCGAGCAACTGTGGCGAGAGACTCATGGCCGTGTCTCCTCATCAGTGTGCGTGAAGCCGAGTCGTCGCAGCGCGGCGGAATCACGCCGCCAGTTAGGAAGCACCTTTACCCAGAGATCGAGATAGACGGGCGCATCGATCAGCGCCTCGATCTTCTCTCGCGATGCGCGACCGATTTCGCGAATCCGGGCTCCGCCCTCACCGATCACGATTCGCTTCTGGCTGTCGCGCTCAACGTAGAGCACCGCTCGAATGTACACGGGCCGACGCTCCTCGCGAAACTCCTCGATCGTGCAGGCGATGCTGTACGGAACCTCCTGCTCGAGCTGCTCGAGCGCCGTCTCGCGAATGAGCTCGGACGCAAAGAAGCGCACTGGTTGCTCGGCGATGTCGTCTTCGGGATAGAGAAAAGGACTCTCGGGCAGGGCTGATGCGACGCGCGCAATGAGCGCATCGATGCCCTCGCCGGTAAGTGCCGAAATGAAGAGCGCATCGGGCTGCTGGGCGCGCAGCGCGTCGAGGCGCAGCGGGTCGAGCGCATCGATCTTGTTGAACACGGTGAGCACTGGCGCGCGCGGCGGTGCATCCAGGCCCGCGGCGTCCGCGAGCGATGCAATGTTGCGCTCGTTTGCGTCGACCAGGTATGCAATGACGTCGGCGTCCTCGAGTGCGCGACGCGCGGTGTGGCGCATGGCGCGCTGCAGTGCGTAGTGCGGGTCGAGCAGTCCCGGTGTGTCGAGCAGGACGACCTGGAGGTCTTGGCGTGTGAAGATGCCGAGGATGCGGTCGCGGGTGGACTGCGGTTTCGAGCTGACGATGCTGAGCTTTTGGCCGACGAGGCGGTTGAGGAGTGTGGATTTGCCGGCGTTGGGTTTCCCGCAGAGGGTGAGGATGCCGGCGTGGGTCATGGTGTGTGAGGCATTGGGTCAGATGACGAAGCCCCCAGTCGGGAGTATTCCCGACTGGGGGCTTCAAAGGAGTGCCGGCGACGGCCTACTCTCCCGCGCCCTCTCGGGCGGAGTACCATCGGCGCTGTAGGGCTTAACGATCGTGTTCGGGATGGGAACGAGTGTGGCCCCTACGCTCTAGTCGCCAGCGAAAGTCGGACGTTAGGCGAACGACAATCGGAGTTGGTGTAGGTCATGGAATGGAGACATCAATGAAGCGTGATGCTCTGCTTGCAGAATGGGGAATTGGGAGTAGTCAAGCCACACGGGCGATTAGGACCGCTGCGCTCGGAGTGGGTCACCCCACGTCCACGTGCGGCCTATCGACGGAGTAGTCTTCTCCGGCCCTTTAGGAGGCTCAAGGCCTCGGGAGTGTTCATCTCGGGGGGGGCTTCCCACTTAGATGCATTCAGCGGTTATCCCCGCCAGCCATCGCTACCCGGCGATGCATCGGGCGATGCAACCGGGACACGAGCGGGCTGTCCGACCCGGTCCTCTCGTACTAGGGTCCGCGCCCCTCAACACTCCAACGCCCACGACGGATACAGACCGAACTGTCTCACGACGTTCTGAACCCAGCTCATGTACCACTTTAACCGGCGAACAGCCGGACCCTTGGGACCTTCTCCGGCCCCAGGATGTGATAAGCCGACATCGAGGTGCCAAACCGCGCCGTCGATGTGAACTCTCGGGCGCGATAAGCCTGTTATCCCCAGCGTACCTTTTATCCGTTGCGCGATAGCCGCTCCACACCGGGCTACCGGATCACTACGGCCCACTTTCGTGGCGGTTCGAGCCGTCGCTCTCACCGTCAGGCGCCCTTCTGCCGTTACACTCGCCGTGCGATTACCGACCGCACTGAGGGCACCTTCGCGCGCCTCCGTTACTCTTTCGGAGGCGACCGCCCCAGTCAAACTGCCCACCTGCCACGGTCCCCGACGGGGTTTTCCCGTCTGGGTGAGGGCGTCGCATCACACAGGGTGGTATTTCACTGGTGCCTCCACCAGAGCTAGCGCCCTGGCTTCAACGGCTCCCACCTAAGCTACACAGTGAAGTGCAACGTCCAATGACAAGCTACAGTAAAGGTGCATGGGGTCTTTTTGTCCTGTCGCGGGGACTCGGAATCCTCACCGAGACTGCAATTTCGCCGAGCACGTGGTCGAGACAGTGCCCAAGTCGTTACGCCATTCGTGCAGGTCGGAACTTACCCGACAAGGAATTTCGCTACCTTAGGACCGTTATAGTTACGGCCGCCGTTTACCGGGGCTTCGGCTCAAAGCTTCGCAGTCCGAAGACCGCTAACCTCTCCCCTTACCCTTCCGGCACCGGGCAGGCGTCAGTGTGTATACGGCGCCTTGTGCGGCTTGGCACACACCTGTGTTTTTGCTAAACAGTCGCTTGGGCCGATTCGCTGCGACCAAGGGGTGCTTCATTGTGCATGTCACCCCCCTTGGCTTCCCTTCTTCCGAAGTTACGGGGCAATTTTGCCGAGTTCCTTAACGAGGGTTTTCTCGATCACCTTGGTATTCTCTACCCGCCCACCTGTGTCGGTTTTGGTACGGGCACGTGGAACCTCCCTAGGGGCTTTTCTTGGGGGCATGGTTT
>DAHUXU010000727.1 GCA_027307005.1 Gemmatimonadota bacterium | reverse complement strand
ATCACCTTCTTCGCGCCGGCCGCCAGGTGCTTTCTCGCGTCTTCGGCGTTGGTGAACCTGCCGCTCGATTCGAGCACGACGCTCACGCCGAGCTGCTTCCACGGCAGCGCCGCCGGATCCTTTTCGACGAGCACTCTGATGTCGCGCCCGTCGATGTGGATGCAGCCGTCGCCGGCCGTGACGACGCCGGGATAGGTGCGATGCACCGAGTCGTACTTGAAGAGATGCGCCAGCGTCTTGGTGTCGGTGAGATCGTTGACGGCGATGAACTCGAGATCGGTGACGCCCTGCTGCGCCGCCGCGCGAATGACTTGTCGTCCGATCCGACCGAAGCCGTTGATGCCTACGCGAATAGTCATGTCGTGGTCTGCTCCACTTGGTCAGCCTGCGTCGCCGATTGCCGGCGCTCGGCCAAAGGTCACGATGCTGATGATTCGGGCGCCCGCGGCGAACAGCGTGGCAGCGCATTCGCCAAGCGTGGCACCGGTGGTAATGACGTCGTCGACGAGCACCAGGTGCGCACCGCGAATCGTAGGCCGCTCAGACGCCGGCACGGCGAACGCGCCCGAAACGTTGTGTCGCCTCTCCTCTGGTGTCAACCGCGTTTGCGTCGCCGTTCGGCGCGTGCGGACGAGACACGATTCGCGCACGGGAACGTGACAGCGCGCGGCGAGCGCGAGCGCGAGCAATGCGCTTTGATTGTAACCGCGCTCGCGCAGTCGCGTCGGCGCGAGCGGCACCGGGACGTACGCCGTCCGCTCGGCCAGGACGTCTTCGGGCCATGGCAGTCGGGCCATCCGCGCGGCCATCGGTTCAGCGACGCCGCGCCATCCGGCATACTTGAGCGCGTGCACGATCGCGCCCGCCGTCTCGCCGGGGATCCAGCACACCGATCGCGCGGCGCGAACGTACGGCGGGAGCATCTCGCACCATGCGCAGTGCTCGCGCGCGAGCGGGTGCCCGCAGCGCTCACAGCGCGGATACGGGAGCTCGTGCACGCGCGACCAACACCGGCCGCACACCAGTCCGCGATCGCCGTAGTCGAGGAGACGTGCGCAGGCAACGCACGACCGCGGCAGCAGCAGGTCGCCGAGCGCAGCAGCGGCGCGACGAACCGATGGGCTGCGCCAGGCGCCGGCGATCATCGAGCGGCGCATGCGGCCTCCCACATCACGTCGCGCGGCGCGTCGATGCCGAACCATCGCTCGAAGGCGAGCGCGCCCTGCTCGACGAGCATCGCCAGGCCACCCGCGGCGCGGAGTCCGCGCGATTTGGCGTCGCGCACCCATTGCGTTTCGCCCGGGCGATGGACGAGGTCGATGACGCCGACGGCCGGCGGCAGCACTGCGACATCGACGGGAACCGCGGTGTCGGTCATGCCGGTGGGAGTCGCGTTCACGACGACGGTGGCGTCGGCGACCGCATCAGCGGCGCGCGGAGCGATGCGGTCGACGACCGGAAAGCGGGCGGCGAGCGCTTCGGCGCGTTGGGGAGTGCGGTTGGAGAGCGTGATCCGGGCGCCGGGCCACTGTTCGACGGCGGCGCAGACGGCAGCGGCCGCGCCGCCGGCGCCGAGCACCGCGACGCGCGCGCCTAACGGAACGGAGCCGAGGACGCGCCGCGCGAGCTGATCGAAGCCGCCGACGTCGGTGTTGTCGCCGGTGAGCGCGCCCTGCTCCACCCAGAACGTATTGACCGCGCCGGCCCGTTGGGCGAGCGGCGTCAGCGTGTCGCACATCGCGGCGACGGCCGGCTTGTGCGGGATGGTGACGTTGCCGGCGGCGCGCTGGGCGATGAGCGCGCGCACGCGGTCGCCTAACGCGCCCGGTTCGACGTCGATCGCCTCGTAGGTGAGCGCGATCCCGGCGGCGCGCAACGCCGCGTTTTGAAAAACGGGGGAAATCGAGTGCCGCACCGGATGCCCGAGCAGCACCAGCGCGCCGACGTCGTGCGCGGTCACGACACGCCCGGGGTGCGCTCCGCGGCGATCCGGTCGAGGACGAGGCGCAGCTCGCGATCGAGCTCGGCGTACGTGTCGCGGTAGAGCTCGAGCTCCCCGCCGAACGGGTCGCCGATGGGGCGGTCGCTCGCGCCGCGCGACGCGTAGGTCGTGATGAGGTATGCCTTGCCGCGCGCGCCTAACGACTCCAGCCGCTCCACGTGGTGCGGACCCATGGCGAGCACGAGATCGTATTGCGCCAGGAGCTCGGGCGTCGCGAGCCGCGCGTGGTGCGACGAGAGATCGGTCTCGCGCTCGAGACACACGAGCAGCGCCCCGTCCGATGCGGGTGCGTCCTCCCACGCCGCGGTGCCCGCGCTCCCGAACTCGACGTCCGTGAGTCCGCGCTCCTGCGCGATGCGCCGGGCAATGGCTTCGGCCATCGCGCTCCGGCAGGTGTTGCCCGTGCACACGAAGAGCACTCGCAGAGGCGTCACAAATCTCCGATCAGATCGGGCACCGACTCACGCAAGGTCGCGGAGGAAATGGCGCCCGGCCGGATCACACGCGGGCGTCGACCCATGCAATCTACAACTGTCGATGGGCGCGAGGGCACGAGGCGCCCGCCGTCGAGGACGCGGAGCAGTCCGCGGCCGATCGCATCGAACCATTGCTGTTCGATCTCGCGCGACGTCATGGCCGGCGGCACACCCGGGCGGTTCGCGCTGGTGGACGTGATCGGGTCGCCATAGGCGAGGATGAGTCGTGCCAGCGCGGGATGCGACGTCCATCGCACGGCGACCCCGCCCTCCGGTCCGCGCAAGCGCGGCGGCACGCGGCGTTCGCCGCCGGGCAGCACGAGCGTGAGCGGACCGGGCCAGTGACGCGCGGCGAGGCGCGACGCGTAGCCCGTGAGCTGGAGGTCGTAGCGGGCCACCATGTCGCTCGAGGCCACGAGAATCAGAAACGGTTTCCCCGGCGGACGAGACTTGAGGCGTACGAGAGCGGCAACCGATTCTTCGTCGACCGCGCCGCCGAACCCGTACACCGTTTCGGTGGGATAGGCGAGGACGCGCCGTGCGTGGAGGTGCGCGATCGTGGCCGACATCGATTGTTCGATTTCCGCCGGCGACCAGAACGGGACGGCGAGCGGCGGCGCGGTCATCGCGGCGTGAGCGCCAGGGCTTCGACGCGCGCGAAGTCGGCTTCCTCCGTGATCTTCATCGCG
>DAHUXU010000711.1 GCA_027307005.1 Gemmatimonadota bacterium | reverse complement strand
CGACGAAGCAAGCGCGCGCGCCAATGCCCCGATCGATACCGCGATGGCGTTGACGAAAGCGCACCGCGCGAAAGCCGAAGCGGTGAGCGTCGTCGACCCCATGGCAGCGACGCGGCTGACCATTGGCGTGCCGGTCGCCGGCGCCCGCGAGGCGGCGTTGCGCGGCGAGCAGCGGCTTCGGCGGCTCGAGCTCCGCCGGTATGTAGCCGACCGCACCGGCGCCCGGCCGCCGTGGCGCATTCGCGTTCCGTTAGGCACTCCGGCCGACGCCATCCTGGATGCCGCGAACGGCGCGGACCTGGTGATCATGGGCTTGCGCCGCGAGGGGCTCATCGAGCGGATCGTCCACGACGCGACGACGCCGCACGTCGTGCGCGAGTGCAGCGTCCCCGTGCTGGCGGTGACACCGGAGCTGCGCGGAATGCCCCGCACCGTCGTGATCGCGGCCGACTTCAGTCCGGAAAGCAACGCCGCCGCGCAGTTGGCGTGCAGGTTGTTCACAGGGTGCGCGAGACTGGTTTTCGTGCACATCGAGTCCGACTTCGACGCGGCCATCGCGAATCTCGATGAGATCACGAGGGCGACCCGCGAGAACGATTGGGCCGTGGCGTTCCAGCGTCTCATTGAGACGCTGTCGGTTCCAGCCGGCGCAAAAGTGGAGACGGTGGTAGTGCACGGCACCGTGCCTCGAACGCTGCTCGCCTTCGCCAAGCGTCGTGGCGCCGACGTGCTCGTGGTCGGCCGACAACAGCACGATGTCGCCGAGCGCGTGCTCGTCGGTTCTGTGACCGCCGGACTCGTGCGCCGTGCGCCGTGCTCCCTGTTGATTACGCCGCCCACGGTCTGACGTCGGACGAGGCCGAGCGCCGCCTCGCCGACGTCGGGCCGAACGACCCGCTCGCCGTCGCGCGCGAGTCGGCCCTGCGCGAATTCGCGGAACCGTTCGCGAATCCGCTCATCATTACGCTGCTGCTCGCCAGCGGCATTTCGGCGTACGTGGGTGAGGTCACGAGCGCCGCTATCATCGTGCTGATGGTCCTTCTCAGTGTCGGGCTCCATCTCACCCAAACGTATCGGTCGCGCCGGGCCGTCGACCGGCTGCGCGTGAGTGTGGCGCCGACGGCAACGGTCGAGCGCGACGGGGCCTGGGGCGAGCTGCCGCGCCGGCTGCTCGTGCCAGGCGATGTGATCCGCCTAACGGCCGGCGATCTCGTGCCCGCCGATGCCCGGCTCGTGGAAGCCAAGGACCTGCACGTGCACCAGGCGGCCCTCACCGGCGAAGCGCTCCCGGTCGAAAAGAGCGCGGTGCCGGCCGCCGGCGACACCGGTGCGGACGACGCCCACCTGGTCTTTCTCGGCACGTCGATCGTGACCGGTACGGCACGAGCCGTGATCACTGCCACCGGTCGCGCCACAAAGTACGGCGACATCGCTGCCCACCTGGCCGCTCGCGCACCGCAAACGGAGTTCGAGCGCGGGATGCGGAGCTTCAGTACGTTCATCACGCGCGTGGTGTTCTTCTTCGTCTTTTTTCTCCTCCTGGCCAGCATCGCGCTCAAGCGCGATCCCCTGCAGTCGCTGATCTTCGCCGTGGCGCTCGCCGTCGGGCTCGTGCCCGAGTTCCTGCCGATGATTACGTCGGTGACGCTGGCCAACGGCGCCGTGCGCATGGCGAGGCAGCGCGTGATCGTCAAGCACCTGCAGGCGATTCAGAACCTGGGCAGCATCGACGTCCTGTGCAGCGACAAAACGGGCACGCTCACGAGCGGCATCATGCACGTCACCCGGGTCATTGGCGCGGGCGCCGGCGGTGACGCGCGCGTGTTCGAGCTCGCCTCGCTCAACAGCCGCTTCGAGACGGGTATCAAGAGTCCGTTAGACGTGGCCATCCTGAACGAGCCGGCGCCCGCCGCAGCCGACGCAGCCAAGCTGGATGAGATCCCATTCGATTTCGAGCGCCGGCTGTCGTCGATCGTGGTTGCACGAGGCGACGAGTGCCGGCTCATCAGCAAGGGAGCGCCCGAAAGCGTGCTCGACCGATGCGCCACATACGATGTCGGGGGCACGACCGCGCCGCTCGATGCGACGGTACGGGCGCGGCTCCTCGCCGAATTTCGCGACGGGAGCCAACGCGGCGAACGGCTGATTGCCGTCGCATCGCGCACAGTCCCGCGCCGGACAGCGTACACGGTGGCGGACGAAACCGACCTCGCGTTCGCGGGCCTCATCGCGTTCAGCGATCCGCCCCTCCCCGATGCCGCAGAGACGCTGGCCGCGATGCGCGCCGACGGCGTCGACGTGAAGATCCTCTCCGGCGACAACGAGCTCGTGGCGGCGCACGTGTGCGCGCAGGCCGGGCTCGCCGCCGAGGGGATCGTATCGGGCGCCGACATCGACTCGCTCAGCATGGCCGCGTTAGGCGCACTCGCCGACCGCACGACCGTGTTCGCGCGCATGTCGCCCGTGCAGAAGAATCGCGTCCTCCTCGCGCTCAAAGCGCGCGGCCACGTGGTCGGATTCCTCGGCGACGGCATCAACGACGCGCCCGCTCTCCACACAGCCGACGTCGGCATTTCGGTCGCCAGCGCTGTCGATGTCGCACGAGATGCCGCGCAGGTGGTGCTCCTCGACCGCGACCTTCGCGTGCTGCACAAGGGCATCATCGAGGGCCGCAAGGCGTTCGGCAACGTCCTCAAATATCTCCTCATGGGGACGAGCTCGAACTTCGGCAACATGTTCAGCATGGCGGTCGCGGCGCTCGTTCTGCCGTTCCTCCCCATGCTGCCACCCCAGATCCTGCTCAACAATTTTCTGTACGACGCCGCCCAGATCACCATCCCGACGGATCACGTCGACGATGTGCTCATCCGGATGCCGCGGCGGTGGGACATGCGTCTGGTCCGGCGGTTCATGGTCGCGGTGGGTCCGGTGAGCTCGATCTTCGACTTCGTCACATTCTGGATACTGCTCACGATGTTTCGCGCCGCGGAGCCGACGTTTCATACCGGCTGGTTCGTCGAATCGCTGGTCACGCAGACGCTCGTGCTCTTCGTCATCCGCACCACGGGCAACCCGCTGCGGAGCCGCGCGAGCAGGCCGCTCACGTGGTCGATTTTCGGCGCCATTGCGTTAGGCGTTGCCTTGCCGTTTCTGCCCATCGCCGGCTCGCTCGGCTTCACGCCGCTGCCGCTGCGCTTCTTGCTGCTGCTCGCGCCTCTGACGCTCGCGTACCTGGTGCTCGTCCAGGTCGTCAAGGCGCGCGTCGTGGGCCGCTGGCTCGCGCACGACGATGCCGCGGGCGCCGTGCGCTCGGCGATACCGGTTCCCGCGCCCGCCAGCGCGCCGTAAGCCGGCGTCAGGCGACGGCGGACACGCCGTCGTCACGTCCCTGACTG
>DAHUXU010000705.1 GCA_027307005.1 Gemmatimonadota bacterium | reverse complement strand
CGCGATCGTCGCCGAATCGGGCCGAAACCCGTAGTAGAACGCCAAGCGCGCGCTCACGGGCGTCGTGAAGAGCGTGGTCGTTTGCCGTCCCTCCCGGATCACCATCACGAACGCGGCATCCGGCTGCTGGAACCCCGTGAGGTAGCGGAAGGATGCAAGCTGATAAAACGGCCCGAAATCCGTGACCGGCGTGCGCGCGCCGAAGGCGATGACGATGCCGCTGTCGAGCCGCGCCGCGAGCGAATCGCGCCGCGCGGCGTACTCGTGCTGCGTGATCTGCGCGGACGCGGGGACGGCGGCCGGCAACGCCACCGCGAGCGCGACCGCACAACGTTGGGCGAAACGCATCATGGGACGCACGTATTCCTCGACGAAAAAGTCGGTCTGTCCGCGAGCAACGGCCGGCAAGTGGTCAGGACTATAGCGCGGCGCCGGACAAGCGGTAATCCCCGCGACGAACGTTCAATACCGATAGATCAGCGCTGGTCCGCCGAAGAATTCCATCTCGCCGTCTAACGTGGCGCCGAGGGATTGCGCGACGCGAATCGAGCCCGCGTTTGCCGGCCGAATCACGCTGATGATGCTCGTGCGCCCCAGAACCTCGCGCGCGAACGCGAGCGCCGCCGCGGCGCCTTCCCGCGCGTAGCCGCGCCCCCAATATGATCTGCCGAGCGTGTACGCGATCTCGAAGCCCGGCCACCCTTCGGGCTGCTGGCAGCCGATCCGTCCGATGAGCGCACCGGTCGCTCGCTCCTCCACCGCCCACAGTCCGTAGCCGAACAACATCCAATGACCGAGGATGACGGCCATCTGCCGCCACGCTTCCTCGCGCGACAATGCGTGTCCGTCGCCGAGGTGCTTCGTCACCTCGGGATCGCCGACGATCGGCGCATACTGGTCGAGGTCGCGTTGCTCGAACGCGCGCAGAATGAGACGGTCGGTCGTGAGCGTGGGAATCGTGATCATGTGCTTGCCCTTGGACGGTCGCGGGATGAGAATGGTGTCGTGAGTCCGAGTGCCGCCCGCCAGCATCTCCTGTCCCCGGAGTCCTCATGACGACAACGAGCCGCGAGAGCGGAGCCTCCCCGTTTACCGATGTGCCGCCGGGCGACTCCGTCGATGGCGGTACCAGCCACGGGTTCTTCGGGCATCCGCGCGGTTTGTCGACGCTGTTCTTCACGGAGATGTGGGAGCGCTTCAGCTATTACGGGATGCGCGCGTTTTTGATCCTGTACATGGTGCACGCGCTCGGCTTCAACGACAAGCATGCCGGCTCGGTGTACGGCACGTACACCGCGAGCGCGTGGGCGGCGGCGATCGTCGGCGGCATCATCGCTGATCGTTGGCTCGGACAATATCGAAGTGTGCTCTATGGCGGAATCATCATCGCGCTCGGTCACTTCACGCTGGCGTTTCACGCGCTGTCGTTCTTCTACGCCGGGCTGGCGCTCATTGTCATCGGCACGGGGCTGCTCAAGCCCAACGTGAGCGGAATCGTCGGCTCGTTGTACGAGCCCAACGACGCGCGCCGCGACGCCGGCTTCTCGATTTTCTACATGGGCATCAACCTCGGCGCCTTCATCGGGCCGCTGATCGCCGGATATCTCGCGCAGAAGGTCGACTGGCACCTCGGCTTCGCCTGCGCGGGGATCGGGATGACGTTCGGTGTCGTGCAATACGTTCTCGGACGAGACCGGCTCAAGCCCGCCGTGGAACGACTCGAGCGCCAGCGCCGCGAGTCGCATGCGGCCGCGCGCGAGCGAAAGCAGACGGACGTCGACGCGCGCCCAACGGAGCCGATGTTCTGGGGATTCACCAAAGTCGAATGGAAGCGTCTCGCCGCGATGGGTGTGTTCTTCGTGTTCGCGGCCGTATTCTGGGGCGCGTACGAGCAGGCCGGCTCGACGCTGAACCTGTTCGGCGACCGGTACAGCAACACGACGATCCTCGGGTTCACGTTTCCGTCGAGCTGGTTCGTGTCGGTGCAGGCGATGTTCGTGATCATTCTGGCGCCGGCATTCGCGTGGCTCTGGATCAAGCTCGGGCGGCTCGAGCCATCGACGCCGACGAAATTCGCCATCGGCCTGCTCTTTACGGGATGCTCGTTTCTGCTCCTCATGATTCCGGCGCGCCACCTGCAGGCGTCGCCGGGCATCCGGGTGAGTCCGTTCTGGCTGATCGGCTGCTACTTCATCCAGGAGTTAGGCGAGCTGTCGTTGTCGCCGGTGGGGCTCTCCGTGTTCACGAAGTTGTCGCCGGTCAAGATCGTCGGGCTCATGCTCGGCGTGTGGTTCCTTGCAGATTCTGTAGGAAACAAGATCGCCGGGTACGCAGCCGGTTTCATCTCGTCGGCGCCGCTCCCCGACCTCTTCGGCACCGTGGCGGCGGTGTGCCTCATCGCATCGTTCATTGCGTTCCTGATGATCAAGCCCGTCAAGTCGCTCATGGGCGGCATACACTAACGGGCGCTCCGCGAGAACCGCCGATGCGCCACGGGTCACGAGGCCCTGGGTGATGCCCGCACCGGTCCGCCACCGGTGGCGGCGGTGACGAGATCCTGCCGATCGAGAAACCGCACGTCACGCGCCGGCAGCGTCCAGACCACCGTCCCGTTAGGCAACAGCCGGTGCAGCCGCACCAGTCGCCCGGTCGCCTTCGACACCCACGCGATCGTCGTCGGCGACTCCTGTACCACGAGGCACTCCACAGCCCCGCCCGCCGTCCGCAGCGTCGTCGTCCCGGTCACGTGCAGCGCCGCCATGCGCACCGAGACGTCGGGCGTGCCGGACACCGGCAGACGCAGCGTGCTGTCCACCTCCAGCGGCAACGCCGCCAGAAACGACTCCATCATGATGCGGTGAAAGAACGCCGCGCCGAACGGAACGTCGACGGCCGTGCGCCCCGAATCGATCGACCACGCCGCGCCCGTCAGCCGTCCATCGTGGAACCGCAGATCCTGGCCGCTCGTGTCCGTCACCTGCACCACGCGCATGGGCTCCAGCGTCTCCGCGGACACCTCGAGCGTGTCGACCTCCATGTAGCCGGATGCGAGCGTGTAATCCTGCGTCTCGCGAAACACCGCAACGCCGCTCTCCCGCGCCGGCGCCACCCGCCGCACCAGCGTACCGGCAATCCGTTGGGCACTGTCCTTCGGGATCACGACCAGGCTGATGGTGTCCGCGTACGGATGGATCCGATCGAGCCTGAGCAGCGGACTCCCCGGTACTATGGTCTGTGCCATCGACGGCGACGCCGCGAGCAGGGCGGCGACACAGCACCACGCGATGCGCATGTGAGACTCCAACGGAAGGGCCCTCGAGGTCGACCGATCAAATCACCGCACCCGGCGCGTCGTTCCGCCGGCCCGCCGCCCTCAGGACGCGAAGCGCCGCCGCGACCGCTCCTTCGCTTTCCGCGCTTCCTCTTCGCGATTCCTGGGCGGCGTCCGCGCCTCGAGCGAATCGACGAGTCGCCGCGCCGACGCCGTCACTTCATCCACCGCCCGATTGAACGCTTCCTCGTTAGCACGCGATGGATGGGTGCTGCCGCTCAACTTGCGCACGAACTGCAGCGCCGACGCACGAACCTCGTCATCGGTCGCCGGCGGCGAAAAGTTGGCCAACGTCCTGATGTTTCGACACATCGGAAAATCTCCGGAAGGCAGGGAGCCCAGCCGGGGCGCCCGTCGATTTTCAAGCATATCCGCGCGAACGCAGAGGCGAAACCCTGGCGTCGCCGCCGGCAGAGCCCGCCAGGAAGCGGAACAAAGACCCGTCGGAACGACTATTTTTCTGGTAGGCTCGATGGCACCCAGCGGCGCCGTACCGCTCGGCGCAGTCGAACACGACTCCAGCTCCACGAGGACACATGCGCATACACGTGGTCAGCTTCGCCGGCGCCGCCGGCGCGATCGCCTTCGCCCTCGCCGCTACACAGACGGCCGGCGCGCAGGCGCCTAACGAGTCGGCCGCGACGCCGCCGGCAGCCGTCGCGCCGTATCCGGGAGATCACGCCATGGACCATTACAAGAAGCCGAGCGAGGACGAGCTCAAGAAGGACCTGACGCCGCTCGAGTTCGAGGTGACGCAGCACGCGTTCACCGAGACCCCGTTCCACAACGAGTACTGGGACAATCACGCCGCCGGTATCTACGTGGACATCGTATCCGGCGAGCCGCTCTTCAGCTCCCTCGACAAGTTCGATTCCGGCACGGGCTGGCCGAGCTTCACCAAGCCGCTCGATGACAAGAACATCAAGACCGACACCGACCGGTCGGCCTTCATGGTACGCACCGAAGTGCGCTCGAAGCACGCCAACTCCCACTTGGGCCACCTGTTCAACGACGGGCCGAAGCCGACCGGGCTGCGCTACTGTATGAATTCGGCGGCCATGCGCTTCGTCCCGGTCGATTCGCTCGTCGCGGAAGGCTACGGCAAGTATCTGCCGATGTTCCAGAAGGCGGCCGAAGCCGCGAAGCACAAATAGCGTTAGTCAGTCGCTGCGCAGCGCGGCCACAGGATCGAGCCGCGTTGCGCGCCGCGCCGGCACCCACGCCGAGAGCGCGGCGATCGCAGCCAGGACGGCCGCCACCCCCAGGAACGTCACCGGATCGTTCGGCGTCACACCGAACAGCAGCGCGCCCATGAGGTGCGTGAGGCCGAGCGCGCCCAACACACCCGCCACGAGTCCGACCGCCGCCAGCACCAGTCCGCGCCGGATGGCCATCGAGAGGACCGCGGACCGCTGCGCGCCTAACGCCATCCGGATGCCGAACTCGTGCCGCCGCTGCTGCACCGTGTACGCGCCGAGTCCGTAGATGCCGATCATGGCCAGCACCAGGCCGATGATCCCGAACATGGCGAACAACGCCGTCTCGAGCCTCGTGTCGCCTACCGACGCTCGGGCGAGATCGGTCATCGGCGCGACGTCGGCAACCGCCTGCGCCGGATCGATCTGCGCCAGCACCGCGCGCATGGGCGCCGCCACGGCGAGCGGATTGCCCGCCGTTCGCAGGACGAACGTCATGCGGGTGTACGGGAACTGCTCCAGCGGCAGATACATCTCCATGTACGGCTCGGTGCGCGGCCCATCGTGATGGACGTCGCCGGCCACGCCGACGATGCGCGCCACGTGCCAGCCGTCCCACTCGTACTTGAGCTCGTGCCCAACGGCCGATCCGTTCGGCCAGAACCTCCGCGCCAGCGTGTGGCTCACCACCACCACTTCGCTTCCGCCGCGGCGGTCGGTCGACTCGATGCCCCGGCCATCCTCGATGGGAATCCGCATGGCGCCGAGGTATCCGGGCGTGACGGCGCGAAAGTCGCCCACGGGCTCCTGGCCTAACGGCGGTGCGGGCTGCCCGACCACGGTGAAGCTGCTCGCCGACCGGTTGCCGGACAGCGGCAGCCAGCTGATCGCGCCCACGGCGCGCACCCCGGGCAGCGACGCGAGGCGCCGCTCCGCCTCCTCGAAAAACGCGACCGCGGTGGTATCGGTGTCGTAGGCGCGGCCGTGCAGCGCGACGTCGGCCGTCAGGAGGTGTTGCGTGTCGAAGCCTAACGGAACGCGGCGGAGGTCGGACAGCGTGCGCATCATGAGGCCGGCGCCCGCGAGCAGCACCACTGCCAGCGCGATCTCGACGACGACGAGCAGCGCCCGCAGCCGGCCCGCCCGCCTGCCCTCCGAGCCGCCGCGCCCGCCCTCGCTCAGCGCGTCCTTGGGATCGCGCCGCGCGCTCTGCAACGCCGGGGCGAGCCCGAAGGCAATCCCGGTGGCCATCGCCACGCACACGGCGAACGCCAGGACGCGGGCGTCGAGGCCGATCCCGCTCACCGCCGCCACCCCCAACTGCTCCGGCGCCATGGTGCGCAGGAGCCGCGTCCCGGCCCTGGCGCCGGCCACGCCTAACGCGGCACCGGCCACGGCGAGCATCACGCTCTCCGTGAGCACCTGGTGCGCGATGCGCCGCGGCGCCGCCCCCAGCGCCACGCGCACCGCCATCTCGCGCCGCCGGTCGCCCGCCCGCGCCAGCATCAGGCTCGCGACGTTGGCGCACGCAATGAGCAGCAGGCAGCCCACCGCGCCCAACAGCACCAGGAGCGGCGTCCGCGACGTGCCCACCAGATCCTGCCGCAGTGGACTGGCGAGCGCCGTCCAGTCCGCATCGAGCTGCGGCATCGCGAACGCCCGGCGCCTCGCGATGGCTTTCATCTCCAGATCCGCTTGCTCCCACGACACGCCGGGCTTGAGTCGCGCCACGACTCGAATAAACCGGCCGCCAACCGTGCGGTCCGCGTCGCTGAACCGCACGGGCATCCAGATCGCCGCCGGCCCGAAGAACGCGAAGCCCTCGGGCAACACGCCCACGATCGTCACGTCGTTGCCGTTGATCTGCACCGTCGTTCCCACCACGTCGCGGCGACCGCCGAATCGGCGCTGCCACAGCCCGTAGCCGAGCACCGCCACGCGCGCGGCGGCGGGTTGGTCCTCGGCCTTGGTGTACAATCGGCCAACGACCGGCTTGACGCCTAACATCGGCAACAGCTCGGCGTTCGCATAGCGCGTCTGCTCGGACACGGCGTCGCCGTCGGCGCCGCGGATCGTCACCCGCGTGGTAAAGAATGCGGCCATGGCTGAGAACGACCGCGCCTCGTCGCGCCAGTCGAGGAAGTTCGCGGGACCGACCACGTTGTGCGCGTCCCCAAACGAGACGTGATGCTCCCACAGCATCACGAGCCCGTTGGGATCGGCGTACGGCAGCGGCCGCAGCAGCACCGCATCGACGACCGAGAAAATTGCCGTCGTGGCGCCGATGCCCAACGCGAGCGTCGCCACCGACGCCGCGGTGAACACGCGCGCGTGACGCAGCGAGCGGAATCCGTAGCGCACGTCCTCTCCGAGCCGGTCGAAGAACCGTGCGCGGTATTCGTCGCGTGCCGCGTCGCGCCACCGCTCGCGGCCGCCGAACGCGACCAGCGCACGCCGCCGCGCTTCTCCGGCGTCCGTGCCGGCCCGCGCGAAGGCCTCCGTCTGCATGTCGAGGTGGAACCGCATCTCGTCCGTTAGGCGGGACTCGCGCCCGCGCCGGCCGAGCACGCCCCGCGCTCGCGCCGCCATCTCGAGAACTGAGTCGAAGATCGTCATGCGACCCGCGCCCGTCAGGCAGGTGAGAGGTCGAGGATCATCTCGATGGCCTGCGACATCCGCGTCCAGTTCGCACGCTCCGCCGCCAACCGCTGGCGGCCGCGGGCCGTGAGCGCGTAGTACCGCGCCCGCCGGTTGTTCTCCGTGGTCTGCCAGGACGATTTGATGAACCGCTGGCGCTCGAGACGATAGAGCGCGGGATAGAGCGATCCCTGCCCCACCTGAAGCACGTTGGCGGATCCGCGCAGCAGCAGCTCGGTGATGCCCCAACCGTGCATCGGGCCCAACTGGAGGGTCTTGAGCACGAGCATGTCGAGGGTGCCCTGCAGCAAGTCGTTGCGCGCGTCGGCCACGCCGGTCCTCCTCTCGGGGGTCGAAGGGAGAATACGCGCTCTTCTTTCGACCGTCAAGGGGACGGGAGCAGCGGCGCCGGATCGTGCGCCGGCGCGATCAGTCGCCGCGAATCGCGATCGCCGGATCGATGCGCGCCGAGCGACGCGCCGGACCGTAGACGGCGGCCAGCGCCACCGCGCCCAACAGGATCGCCACCGTGACCAGCGTCGCCGGGTCGGCCGCCGTCGTATCGAAGAGCATCGCACGGATCACGCGCGTCGACCCCCACGCGAGCAGCGAACCGGCGGCGATGCCTGTCGCGACGAGCACGATCGCCTCGCGAACCACCAGCGCGACGACGCGCCGCTCGGTGGCGCCGAGCGCCATGCGGACCCCGATCTCGCGCGTCCGTTGGGCAGCGCCGTACGCGACGACGCCGTAGAGGCTGAGCGCCGCGAGCAGCAGCGCCAGACCCGCGAAGCCGCTCAACACCGTTGTGACAAAGCGCCGCTGCCCGCCGACGCGCTGGCCGCTGGTGCTGATCGTGGGGCCGAACACGAATCGGATCGCCGGCTCGACGCGGCGCACCGCGAGTTCCACCGCGTGCTCCGCGCTCGCCGCATGCGCCGACCGCACGGCGAACGTCATCCATGGCCACACTTCCAACGTGTAGGGCAGATACACTTCGCCGCCGGTCGTTTGTCCAGGCCCGAACTCGAGCACATCCCCCACGACCCCGATGATCGGGAGTGTGATCGGCTGGCCGACGTCCGCGCGCGCCTGCGACTGCCGGCGGATGGTGATGCGCCGCCCGATGGGGTTGCCGCCTAACCGACGAGCCAGCGTCGCATCCACCACGAGCCCGCCGCTCATCGGGGAGCGCATGTCGGCATCGGTAAACCAACGGCCCGCGACCAGCGGGATGCGCATGGTGCGCAGGTAGTCCGTGGACACGAGGTGGTAGAGCGCCTGGAGGATCGGCTGACCGCTCGGTGGAGCGCCGTCCGGCACGACCGAGGTTTGCAGCAGCGCGCCGCCCGCGACCGCGGCGTTCTGGACGCCCGGCACGGCGCGCTCGGCCTCGACGACGCGCGTCCACAGGTTCGCCGCGCTCGCCGGCGCATCGTACGCGTGCGTCATCGGTGCGATGCCGAAGGAGATCAGGCCGCGCGGGTCGTAGCCTAACGGAACGGCGAGCAGCCGGCGGAAGCTCTGCACGAGCAGTCCCGCGCCCAACAGCAGCGACAGCGCGAGCGCGAACTGCACGACCACCAGCACGTCGCGCGCTTGCCGTTCCCGTCGCCCGCCGACCGCCGCCGTGGCGCCGCTGCGCACCAGGCGCATGCCCTGCACCGCCGACGTCTGCAGCGCCGGCGCCAAGCCCACCAGCACGGCCGTCGCCAGGGACGCGGCGACCGCGAACACCACGGCGCGCGCATCCAGATGCAATCCGCCGCCGAACGGCAGCAGGCCGGCGAGCGAGTGCCGGGTGAATCCGACCAACGCCGCCGCGGCGCCGACGCCGATCATCCCCGCGAGGGCGGCGATGAGGCCGGCCTCGAGCACCGGCGGGCGCGCCACCTGCCACCGCGATGCGCCTAACGCACTGCGCACGGCGGTATCGCGCGCGCGCCCGCCGGCCCGGATCAGCAGCAGCGTGGCCACGTTGGCGCAGGCCAGCAGCATCACCAGCGCCACGGCGCCCGTCACGAGCGCGAGGAGCCGCGGCACGGTCCCATAGAGCGCGTTGGACATCGACTGCAGATCGACCGACGTCCAGTGCGCCTGATCCGCCGGATAGCTGGCGGCGAGGCGGCGCTCGATGGTCGCCACCGCGCTCACCGCCTGCGCCGAATCGACGCCCGACCGGAGCCGCACCAGCGTTTGGCTGTCGACGTGGAGCTCGCGCCGCGTCAACACGCCGGGATGGGTGGCGCCGAACACCGCGATCGGCTGCCAGAGCTTGGGCGGCGCCCAACCCGAGCCACCGCCACCGAAGTTCGGGTAGGCAAAGCTCCGCGGCATGACGCCGATGATCGTCGTTGGAATGCCGTCCAGATCCACCACCCGCCCAACGATGGACGGCTCGGCGCCGAACCGGTCGACGAAGAGATCGTACGACAGAATTGCCACCCGCGCCGCCCCCGGCTGTTCTTCGTCCGGCGCGAACGTCCTGCCTAACAGCGGCTCGCCGCCCATGAGATGGAAGAAGCCCGGCGACACGTACGCCACGATCTGGCGGTCGTTCGGTGCGCCGGGCAGCGAGACCTGGTCGCCGCGCACGAACGCCAGGCCTTCGATGACCGGCGACCCCGCCGTCTGCGCCTGCCAATCGAGGAACGTCGGATACGACGGCGTCCGCGCGTTGCCGTTGTCCGCGTGCTCGAAGATCGTGCGCAGCTGATCCGCATCGCGATACGGCATGCCGCGCAACACGATCGTGTCGAGGACGCTGAACGCCGCCGTCGCGCTCGCAATTCCGAGCGCCAGCGTCGCAACCGCAATGGCGCTGAACCCCGGCGCGCGGCGCAGCGATCGCGCGGCGTGATGGAGGTCCCGGACAATACCTCGCAGCGACGTAAACGAGAAACCAGTGGAGTGCAACGCGGTGCCCCGCATCCCGAGGCAGGAACGGTTGCATGCTTAACCCGCCAAGCAGCAATCAGGTCACACGCGCGGCGAGCGCTTCCCTTTCCGTCCGCGCCATCGCAAACTGAGACGCAGCTCGAGCTCGCCGAACGTTGCCGCTGGAACCGCTTCTCGTCCGCACGGATTTCAGGGATGCTGGGTCGACTCGTTCACCGCTCACTTTCTACCGGAGCTTTCGATGCACCGCCTCGTTCTCGCCGCAGCCGTTGCGTTAGTCACTGCCCTCCCTGGCTGCACGCAGGCACAGGTGATGGCGAGCGAGCACGGCATGGTGCAGCAGCGCGTGGACGGGACGACGATCACCATCCAGTACTATCGCCCTGAGCGCCGCGGCCGCGACAATCTGTTCGGTGGCGTCGTCAAATGGGGCAGCACCTGGACCCCGGGCGCCAACTGGGCGACCACCATCGACGTCGACCACGACGTGAAGATCGACGGCCACGCCCTCGCGAAGGGCAAGTACTCGATCTGGATGGTGCCGCGGCAAGGTGATTGGACGGTGATCTTCAGTACGGTGTGGAAGCGGTTTCACGTGCAGGGCCCGGACCCCTCGGCGCCGCAGGTGAAGTTCACCGTGAAGCCGGACAGCACGCCGATGGTGGACGTGCTGACGTTCTCGTTCCCCGCCGTCGAGCCCGATGCGACGACGCTCTTGTTCCAGTGGGGAACGACCGCGGTCCAGTTGCACATCGAGGTGCCGCCGTCCAACGCGCCGCCCCCGCCGGATTCGGCCTCAGAAGCCGGGCGGCGTCTCGTGCTGCACGCCTAACGCACGCTCGAGCGCGAGACCGACGCGCACCACCGTCCCCTCGTCGAACAACTTGCCGATGAGCGTGACCGCCTGCGGCACGCGCCGGGGCGGATTGAACTTCGGCAGCGGATGCGCCGGGTCGGGCGCCCAATCGCTCCGCGCTTCCGACACCTGGACGAAGCCGGCGCGCATCGTGAGCGACGGCTGGCCGGTGAAGTTGGTCGTCGTCAGCGTTTCATCGCGCAGCGATGGGACGAGGAACACGTCGACGCCCGACATGATCCGGTCCATCTCCTGCGCCAGCTTTCGACGCAAGCGGTCGGTTTGCACGAAGTCGACCGCCGAGAGAAACCGCGCGCTGCGGAAGAGATTCGGCCACGCGTCTGCCGTCTGCATCTTGAGCGAGTCGTCCTGGTGGCTCAGCGTCAGCTCCTCGAACGCCGCCGCGGCTTCGGCGAACAGCACCACGTTGAGCGAATCGACCGGCCAATTGGGGAACGTCACCGCGGTGGGCACCATGCCTAACTTTGCCGCCGTATCCAGTGCGGCGCGGTCGACGTCGGTGGCCGGCGCCTCTTTCATCCACTCCGGCACGTAGCCGATGCGGAGTCCTTTCACGCCCGCGCCGGCGTCGAAGTCGAGATGGCTCGGCACGCTCGCCTCGTCGCCTGCATCGGGCCCCGTGATCGCGTGCAACACGAGCATCGTATCCTCGACGCTCCGCGCCATCGGACCGAGCTTGTCGAGCGACCAACACAGCGTCATCGCGCCCGTGCGCGGGACACGGCCATACGTTGGGCGAAGCCCGTTCACGCCGCAGCGCAAGCTCGGACTCACGATGCTGCCCTCGGTCTCGCTGCCGATCGAGAAACCGACGAGTCCCGCAGCCGTCGCCGCGCCCGGCCCGGCGCTCGAGCCTGACGCGCCTTCCTCGAGCAGCCACGGATTCATCGTCTGGCCGCCGAACCAGATGTCGTTGAGCGCGAGCGCGCCCATGCTCAACTTCGCCGCCAACACCGCACCCGCCTGATACAACCGCGACACCACCGCCGAATCCGCTCGTGGGACGCGATTTCGGAACGGCTCCGCGCCGTACGTCGTGGCGATGCCGGCCGTATCGAGCAGATCCTTCACGCCAAACGGAATGCCGTGCAGCGGTCCGCGATAATGCCCCGCGGCGATTTCGGCGTCGGCCTGTTTGGCCTGCGAGAGCGCCAGGTCGCGCGTGAGCGTGATCACACAGCGGAGCTTCGGATCGTACTGCTGCAGGCGCGCGAGATAGATGTTCGTTAGGCGCTCGGATGTGAGCGCGCGCGACTGGATCCAGCGCGACAGCCTGGTGACGGGCGCAAACGCAATCTCGGCGTCGGTCGCCGGCAGCGCGCCCGGCGCATCGGTCGAGCGCACGAAGCGGTCGTGCGACGGCCCGCGATGCGCGCCTCCGAGCACCGGATTCCACACCATGGCGGGCGCGAGCGTGGATTCGAGCGGCAGCTTGCGCGGACCGGTGCGCCGCTCGTAATAGGGCGCCATCGCTTTCGGCCAGCTGTCGGCGGCTTGCTTGCGCTGCGCCTCGGTCATCGTCACCTGCGCGAGCTTTTCGGCTTCGGCAAAGGTCGCCGTCGTCACGGCAGGTCCGACCGCGGGCGCGCTGGCGAACGTCGGCGGGGCGCCGGGCGTGGATGGCGATGCGCCGGCCGGGGCGGCGCTTGCGTTAGGCGCCGGCGTGGCGGCGCGCGCGCGGCACGCCACGGCGACGCCGAGCAGGCCGATTGGCGCGCGAATGAGGAATCGACGACGCGAATTCACGTGCGGGATCTCCGATGGACGTTGGCCGGTCACCAATCGCGGCCGGGTGCGCCGGGTTCCAGACCGACCGGCCCCGGCGGGCGCGGGCGCGGGCGCAGCAACGATGGCCGCGGGCCCCGGCCTCCGCAAGCACCGCAGCCGCCTAACGGAGGCCTCCCGGCCTCGCACGGGCGCTTCCCGGGCGACCCATTGCGTCACAAGGGGAGAGGCAGTAGGATAGGCATGAGCCTCGATCCTCCCTCTCCGATCACCGTGCGCCGATGAACGACCTCGACATCAACCTCATGCGCGGTACGCTCGACCTGCTCATTCTCAAGGCCCTCACATGGGGACCGCGACACGGCTACGCCGTGGCCGAGTGGATCGGGCAAGTGACCGAAGCAACGCTGCTCGTGGGCGAAGGCACGCTGTATCCCGCCCTGCACCGCCTCGAGCGCCAACGCCTGGTCGAAGCCGAGTGGGGCGTGTCGGAGAACAATCGAAGCGCCAAGTTCTATCGCTTGAGTCCGGCAGGACGACGCCGCCTGGCGATCGGAAGTTCGTCGTGGCACCGGTTCGTCGAGCTCGCGGGGCGGGCGCTCCGGGCAACGTCTCCGGCGCCGGCGTGATGCCTAACGCAACGACGCCGTGCGTATACGGCTGCATCGGTACGCTCGATCAAGGCTAGCCTGAACGTGGTCCGCGAGGAGATCCTCGATCGCGCAGGAAAACCCGGGCAGCACACTCTATGGCGCCGGCGTGCTCCCGCGCGAGAAATGCCGCGTCAGGCGCGCGAACCGTGTCGGCATTCGATTCGATCCGGAATCCGGTGTCCTGCGCGAACACAACGCCGAGCCGATTACGATAGACGAAATCGGTGAGGTAGTGCAGCAGACGCGAGGCGATTGCGCCATGACGCGTCCCCGGCGGTTCGTGCACGACGAGCCGCCCCCGCACGAGCTCCGTCACCTGGTCAGGATACGAGACGCGCGCGAGCTCGACTGCGGTCATGCGAATCGGCGAGCGATCGAACTGCGCCATGGCCCACCATAGCCGAGCCCGCTTGTGGAATCAAGGGCACTACGCGGCGACGGCTTGCCCGCCTAACGGAGAGCAGTCTCGCCATCGGCCTCGGGCGCCGCGCCCCCGCGCCCCGGCCAGCGCCGGCCGCGCGGACCCACGTACTCCGACGTGGGACGAATGAGTCGATTCGCTGCGCGCTGCTCGATCGCGTGCGCGATCCATCCGCTGACACGGCTGATCGCGAACGTCGGCGTGAAGAGCCCGACGTCAAGCCCGAGCCCGTGCAGCACCAGCGCAGTGTAGAACTCGACGTTCGTCTGGAGCCGACGCCCTGGCTTGTACTCCTCGAGCAGCGCAACCGCGGTGCGCTCGACGTGGCGCGCCAGCGTGTACAGCTGCATGTCTCCCGCTCTCGTGAACAATCGCTCGGCCGCGGCAGCGAGGACGTCGGCTCGCGGGTCGCGCACTTTGTACACGCGGTGCCCGAAACCCATCAGGCGCTCGCCCGCCTCGATCTTTGCCCGGAGCACCGTTTCCGCGCGCGACGCATCGCCGATCTCGAACACCGTTTCGAGCGCCGGCCCGGGCGCGCCGCCATGCAGCGGACCCTTGAGCGCCCCCACAGCCCCCGCTACAGCCGACACGAGATCGGATCCGGTCGAAATGATGACGCGACAGGTGAACGTCGACGCGTTGAGGCCGTGGTCGACGACGGTGTTCAAGTACGTCTCGAGCGCCCGCACGCGCTCCGCGTCAGGCTCGACACCGTCGAGCATGTAGACGTAGTTCGCGGCGTGGCCCAGGTCGGCGCGCGGCGCGATCGGCGCCTTCACCGCCGCGAGCCTTGCATACGCCGCAACGATCGTCGGCGCGAGCGCCAGGATCACCTCGGCGTCGCACGACACGAGCGACACCGTACCGATCGCCATGCGCAGGGCATCCATGGGGTCGACGCGCTCGGCGGCACACGCGCGCAGGATCTCGAGCGTCGGCGACGGAAGCTCGCGCTGCGCGGCAACACTGGCGCCGAACGCATCGAGCTCGGCGCGGGTGGGCAGCGCGCCGTGCCAGAGCAGCCAGGTGGTTTCTTCGAAGGTCGCGTTGGCGGCGAGCTCGCCAATGGGGAAGCCCGCGATGATCAACTCGCCCGCCTCACCGTCGACGTGGCTGAGGCGCGTCGTGGCCGCAACCACACCCTCGAGGCCCGGAGGAATCAGCGTATTGGACGTCATGGCGCAAACCTAGAAAAGCGTGCATGATTGAGTCAATGTTGATTGCTCAATCAATATGACAGACACGACGCTCTCCGCCGCCGAGGCTGCGCGCGCCCTCGGCGTCACGCGTCCCACGCTGTACGCGTATGTGAGCCGCGGGCTGATCCGCTCCCAGCCCGGCCCGCGTCCGAGCCGCGCCCGGCGGTACGCGCGGGAAGATGTCGAGCGTCTCCGCCGCCGGTCGGAGGAGCGCCGGGATCCGGACACGGTCGCGGCGAACGCGCTGCAGTGGGGTGTGCCGGTGCTCGAGTCGTCGATCACATTGATCTCCGGCGATGGGCTGTTCTATCGCGGCCGCGATGTGCTCGGGCTCGCGCGCGAGGCATCGGTCGAGGAGGTGGCGTCGCTCCTCTGGACTGGCAGGACGGACGGCGCGCGTCCGGCGTTGGCCGAGCGGCGGCAATCGTTAGGCACGCAGTGGGCTCGTCTCCCGTTCCTGTCGCGCGCGCAGGCCGCGCTTGCACGTTCCGCTGCTGGCGACGCGCGGGCCTTCGATCGCCGGCCGCAGAACGTCGTGCGCATCGGCTGGCGCATCCTGGATCTGCTCGTGCGTGTGGCGGCGCCGCGCGCGCTCGGCGGCACGATCGACGGCGCACTCGCGCATGGGTGGCGGGTGTCGGGCGCGGGGCAGGATGTCATTCGCGCCGCCCTCATCCTCATTGCCGACCACGAGCTCAACGTCTCTGCGTTCACCGCGCGGTGTATTGCGTCGGCGGGATCGTCTCCCTACGCGGTCGTCGGTGGCGGGCTCGCCGCGATCGAGGGCGTGAAGCACGGCGGCAGCACGGCTCGCGTCGAGTCGCAGCTGGCCGCCCTTCGCCGCACGCGCTCGCTTCGGGCGGCGCTCGCCGAGCGGCTGCGACAGGGCTCGCGCATCGAGGGGTTCGGGCATCCGCTGTACCCGAGCGGCGATCCGCGCGCGGCGATGCTGCTCGCGCTCCTCGGCGACCATTTCGCGCGATCGGCCGAGCTGCGCGTCGTTCGCGACTACGCGCGTGCCGGCGCGGCGCTCGCCGGCGACGCGCCTAACGTAGATTTCGCCCTCGCGTCGGTTGCCCGGGTGCTCGGGCTGCCGGCGTCGTCGGGCCTGACGCTGTTCGCGATCGGCCGCACCATGGGATGGCTGGGCCACGCGATCGAGCAGTATGCGTTGGACCAAATCATCCGGCCGCGCGCGCGCTACGTGGGTGAAGCGCCCGGCCGCGACCCGCCGCTGTCCTAACGGAGCGCGGCCGCTCGGCGCTCCTCCACCTGGCGGAGGTGGTGCTCGAGGTGGGCAACGTAGTCGCTCATGAAATACGCGAGCGTGGCCGGCCGATCTGCCGACACCGTCTGCCATGCGATCTGATCGAGATTGTGGCGGCGATGCTCGCGGTGGGCGACGTCGTACGGCACCAGCGCCATGACGCGGGCCACATGGCGGTTGTACGTGTGCCAGAGCGTCACGAGCTCGTCCCAGGGCACCGACTGGTAGTGTTGGGCCGCTACCCAGTCATCCTGCTGATAGCCCTCGAACACCAGGTCGTTCTGCCATCGAGCGCGCACGAATCGCTGGTGATTGTGGGACGCCGAGTCGATCAGGTGTCCGATGATTTCCTTGATCGACCACTTTCCAGGCGCCGGCCGATGGGACGCAACGTTCTCGGGGATCGCACGGAGCTCGGGTGCCGCGCGGTCGACCGTGTCGCGGAGATGTGTCGCGTAGTCCGGTTCGGCGCTCATGGTGTCGGTGCACGGAATGGAACGCGCCGCGGGAAACGGCGCATGCCGTTCATGCTCGCGCGCCGGTGGACGGATGTCAAACGCGACACTGGGACCGAGATGGAAAAACGCCCCGCCGGAAACCCGGCGGGGCGTTTTCGCATTCTCGTCCGTGCGGCTTACTGCACGGCGTTGATCATGTCGAAGATCGGCAAGTACATGGCGACCACCATGCCGCCGACGACGACGCCGAGGAACACGATCATGATCGGCTCCATCAGGCTGAGCAATCCGCTCACGGCCGTGTCGACTTCGGTGTCGTAGAAGTCGGCGATTTTGGTGAGCATCTCGTCGAGTCCGCCGGTCTGCTCGCCGACGGCGATCATGGAGATCACCATGGGCGGGAAGACGTTGCTCTTCTGCAACGGCGCGCTGATGGTGTCGCCGCCGGCGATGGACGAGCGCGACTCCATGATGGCGTTGTGAATGACCTGGTTGCCCGCCGTCTTGGCCGTGATCTCGAGGCCGTCGAGGATGCTGACACCGGAGCTGATGAGCGTGCCTAACGTGCGGGTGAAGCGCGACACGGCGCTCTTGCGGAGCAGCCCGCCCAACACCGGCACGCGGAGCATGAAGCTGTCGACCCGGAGCTTCCCGGTGGGTGTGCGATAGAACTGGCGGAGCATGAAGATGCCGCCCCAGATGGCCCCGCCCAGCAACCACCAGTAGTGCTTGAGGAACGACGACAGCCCGATGACGACGCGCGTCGGCAGCGGAAGCGACAGATTCACGCTGGCGAACATGGTCTGGAACACCGGAATGACGAAGATGAGCAGCACGACGATGGCAACGACGGCCACACTCATGATCACGCCCGGATAGATCATGGCGCTCTTCACCTTGCCGACAAGGGCGTCGTTCTTCTCAAGGAAGGTGGCGAGGCGGAGCAGAATGGTGTCGAGAATACCGCCGGCTTCACCGGCGGCGACCCTGTTCACGTACAGATCGGTGAACGCCTTGGGGTGCCGCCGAAGCGCGTCGGCCACGGTGTGGCCGGACTCCACGTCGTACACCACCTGGCGCGTCACGTCCTGCAGCGCCTTGTTCTCGCTCTGCCGCGACAGGATGTCGAGCGCCTGGACTAACGGAAGGCCCGCGTTGATCATCGTCGCGAACTGTCGCGTGAAGATGACGATGTCGCGCGTCTTGATGCGGCCCTGCCGCTTCTTGGCCTTTTCTTCGTCGATCTTGACGACGATCAGTTTCTGGCGGCGCAGCTGCGCGACGACTTCGTCGCGCGACGCGGCATCCATGGTAGCGGTCTTGAGCTCACCGCCGAGCGTGCGCGCAGTGTAGGCGAAAGTAGGCATGGATCAATCTCTGGCTGGTGGACTAACGCTTCCCCGCGATGGACGCAACCTTGGACGGCTTGTTGCCGCTCTTCATCAGGTCCGCGGCGTCGGCGGTGAGTGGCGCTTCGCCGATCATGCGCATGAATTCATTGGGGTCCGACGAGACACGCAGGCACTCGTCCATTTCGACTTCGCGCGCGACATACAACTGGTAGAGCGCGTCGTTGAGCGTCTGCATGCCGTACTTTTTTCCGCCCTGCATCAGCGAATAGATCTGGTGCACCTTGGCATCACGGATGAGCGCGCGGATGGCCGGGGTGACGACGAGGATCTCCGCGGCCATGGCGCGTCCGCGTCCCTTTGCGCGTGGCAGCAGGGTCTGCGTGATGATGCCTTCGAGCGTGAAGGCCAGCTGGGCGCGCACCTGTTCTTGCTGGTGTGACGGGAACACGTCGATCACGCGATTGATCGCCTCGGCCGCCGAGGTGGTGTGAAGGGTGGCGAGGCAGAGGTGGCCGGTTTCGGCGATGGTGAGCGCGGCCTGGATGGTTTCGAGGTCGCGCATTTCGCCGACGAGAATCGTGTCGGGGTCTTCGCGCAGCGCGTACTTGAGGGCGGTAGCGAAGCTCTTGGTGTCTGTGCCGACTTCGCGCTGGTTGACGATGCAGGTCTGGTGGCGGTGGATGAACTCGATCGGATCTTCCACCGTGATGATGTGTCCTTTGCGTTCGCGGTTGATCTTGTCGATCATCGCCGCGAGGGTGGTGCTCTTGCCGGAACCCGTTGGTCCGGTGACGAGAACTAGGCCGCGCGGCTTCTCCGCCATGCGGGCGACGGCCGCGGGAAGACCGAGCTCCTCGAACGTGCGGACGTTGAACGGGATCTGTCGGATGACGAGCGAAACGCAGCCGCGCTGTTTGAAGCAGTTGCCGCGGAAGCGCGCGAGGTTCTGGATGCCGAAGGAGAAGTCGAGCTCATCCTCGGTTTCGAACCGCTTTTTCTGATTTTCGGTAAGAATCGAGTAGGCCAACTGCATGGTGTCTTTTGGCGAGAGCACCGTCTCGACGTTGGCATTCTGTATGTCGCCGTCGATGCGCAGCTTCGGTTTGTCGCCCGCTGTGATGTGCAGGTCGGAGGCATCGCGCTCGATCATCTCTTCGAGGAGCGAGCGCAGGTTGACCGGCGAGGGGGCTGGCGCGGGAGACGTCATGGCCTGTATCGAGTGAGAAGTCAGGTGTGCGTTACACGATAGACTTGCAAGCCGCGACCGTGGTAAAACACTGCCGCGGCCGTGGGGAACCGGTGCGATCGCCTCACGTGCCTGGAGTTCCGGAGCGTGTGATCCGGCGTCAGGCGGCCGTCTCGCGAATCACTTGCTCGAGGGTCGTTATCCCTTTCATCACCTTGAGCAGCCCATCCATGCGCAGGGTGAGCATGCCATCGGAGATGGCGGCTTCGCGGATCTCCACGGCGCCGACGTTTTGGAGAATCAGTTTGCGAACGCGCGGGGTCATGGCCATCACCTCGTACAATCCTTGACGTCCTTTTAGGCCGGACCCGGCGCAGGCATCGCATCCGCGTCCGCGCCAGAGCGGAAGCTGCTCGATTCTGGTGTTGAGGTCGAAGTCGGCGACGATTGGTTGGGCATCGGCGACGGCGCCGCGTTTCATGTTCTGGACGGCCTCATCTGTGTAGTGCATGTCGCCCAGGGTCATCTTGGGGGAGAGCTTGGTGGCGCGGTACTCGTCATCGCCAAACTCGTAGCGCTCCCGGCATCGATTGCAGATGCGTCGCACCAGTCGCTGGGCGAGGACGAGGTTGAGTGCTGACGCGACGTTGAACGGCTCGAGGCCCATGTCGAGGAGGCGCGTAACCGTTTCGGGAGCCGAGTTGGTGTGGAGGGTGGACATGACGAGGTGGCCGGTGAGGGCGGCCTTGATGGCGATGCCACCGGTCTCGAGGTCGCGGATCTCGCCGATCATGATGATGTTCGGGTCTTGCCGCAGGAATGCTTTGAGGGCTGCGGCGAACGAGAGTCCGATGTCGGTGCGGACGAGCACCTGATTGATCCCGTACAGGTTGTATTCGACGGGATCTTCGGCGGTCATGATGTTGACATCGATGTTGTTGACCTTGGAGAGCGCCGAATAGAGCGTCGTGGTTTTGCCGGATCCCGTTGGGCCGGTGACGAGCACCATGCCATAAGGATTGGAGACGGCCTCCATGAGATCGTGTTCGGCACGCGGCTCGATGCCAAACTTTTCGAGATCGAGCGTGAGGTTTCCTTTGTCGAGAATTCGGAGAACCACTTTCTCGCCGAACAGCGTCGGCAGTGTCGACACGCGGTAGTCGATCACCTTCTTGCCGATCTTGAGTTTGATGCGGCCGTCTTGCGGCACGCGGCGTTCGGCGATGTTCAGGTTCGCCATGATCTTGAAGCGCGAGATCAGAGCGGCCTTGAGTTTCATGGGGGGCTTCATGATTTCCTGCAGAGCGCCGTCGATGCGATAGCGGACACGCATCTCGTGTTCGTAGCACTCGAAGTGGATGTCTGAAGCGCCGCGTTTGACGGCGTCGGTGAGGAGGCCGTTGATCAACTTGACGACGGGTGCGTCGTCGATGGCCGCAGCGAGAGCTGTGGCGTTGACTTCTTCTTCGCGGTCTTCGACGACTTCGACGTCGCCATCGTCGCCGATGTCGGCGAGGAGGTTTTGCAGTGCGTCGTCCGGCGCCTCGCCGTAGTGCCGCTCGATGGCGTTGCGGAGCGTGTATTCGCCGGCGATGACCGGGAAGATGTCGTACCGCGTGATGAACTTCAGGTCGTCGATGACGCCGAGGTCTGAGGGGTCGGCCATCGCGACGGTGAGGGTGCGTCCTTCGCGCTTGAGGGGAAGCACGAGGTGGCGCTGCGCCAGTTCGGGGGGGATGAGCTTGGCGATGCGTGCATCGACCTCGAAATTGCTGAGGTCGACAGCCGGCATGCGATACTGGCGGGCGAGCATCCTCGTGAGATCGACTTCATCGATGAAGCCGAGCTTGACGAGGTTGTACCCGAGGCGCATGCCCGTGTTTTTCTGCTCGTGGAGCGCTTTCTCGAGCGCTTCGCGCGTGATGAGCCCTTCTCGGATGAGGAGCTCGCCGATGCGCTCGCCAGATGCAGCTACGGGTGCAGCCATGTTCGCCCGGGTCGGGTTATTTCGCGTCGTTGATCGAGTCGAGTGGAGGGTGCGGCGTAAGCGTGTGCCGGCGGCGGATGCATCGTCGCTTTGTCGGTGAGCTTATGGAGGATCTGACACGCGGGCGCGGCTGCGGCGTGGCTTTCGGGCGGCCCCTCGTCCGTCCGGTCGATCCACTGGGTGAGGACGCGGTTGGAGGGAGAAAGTCACATGGGGCGCGAGGATGCGCGCGAGTGCCGGACCGACTCCGCGGACACGTTTCAGCTCGTCCAAATTGCCGAATGGTCCGAGTGAATCGCGATTGGCAACGATGCGCCGGGCGAGTGTTGGCCCGATGCGTGGAAGGCGTTCGATTTCGGCTGGTGTGGCGACGTCCATGTCCACCTGGACGTTGCTGGTTGTACTGGAAGAGTCCCGTTTGCGTGAACGGCGCGGGAGCTTGACCAGCACGGATGTTGGGTCCACCCTCGTCGTGCTCTGGGCGGAGGCCGAGCCTGCTGGAACGTTGACCTCGCCTACGGTGTCGTGAACAATCGAGCCGCGCCGAGTTTTTCGAACCGGTTTTCGTGTGCGGGCTCTGGCAGAATCGACGTCCTGAATTTGGCGGTCGAGATCTGCGGCTTCGAAGGCTGAGGGTTGGGAGTGGCTGGCCAATGCCGCGTACGCCCGCACGGCGCCGCCGAGCACGAGGAGTGCCGAGAGGAAGAAGAGGGCGCGGCGTTCGGCGGGTGTTGGCATCGTGGCCGCACGATAGGATGGGTCGGTGCGGCCGGCGTCATCGAAACATTTTGGCTGCGGCGCGAATTATTGCGGGGTCGCGCGGTCGTCGGACGAGCAGCTACTGCGTCGTTAGGAGTTTGGTGGCGACGTCGCCGACGATCTGGAGACTCTGGGCGGACACTTTGTCGAAGGTATCCTGGGGGGTATGGTGCCAGGGGTAGTCATAATCGATGACGTCGATCACGTGGATGCCGGCGTTGAGCAGCGGGACGTGGTCGTCGGTAATGATCTGGCCTGGAGCGGGAATGAAGTAGTGTGAGTAGCCCAGGTCGGCGGCGGTGTTCCAGACGAGCGAGACGACTTCGGGCGCTTGTTGGAGGGAGTGGCCTTCCTGATAAATATCGAGGTCGCGGTCGCCGATCATGTCCCAGAGGACGCCGTACAGGGGCTTATAGTTAGGCGAGGGCAGATGTTGGGCGAAGTACGTCGATCCGAGGAGGACGTCGGTGCTCTTGGCGAGGTCGCCGTCATCGAAGTCGCCGTAGTCTTCGCCGTCGACGAACACGAGGTCGACGCCGACGGTGGGCGGGGTTTTCCGCAGGGCGTCGCCTAACGCAATGAACAGCGCGACGCCGGAGGCGCCGTCGTTGGCGCCCGGCATGGGGAGTGTCCGTTGGGCGGGGTCCGTGGCGCCGTCGGAGATCGGGCGCGTGTCCCAGTGGGTGAGATACAGAATGCGTTGGGCGGCGGCGGGCTTGAACCGTGCGATGATGTTCCGGAGCGGCAGTGTGTCGCCGTGCACGGTGACGTGGGTCCACCGCTGTTCGATGACCGTATCGGCGCGCTGCTTCATCTGGGCGACGATCCAGTCGCCCGTCTTGCGGTGGGCAGGCGATCCGGGAATGCGTGGACCGAAGTCGAGCTGCGTCTTGACGAAGCCGAGGGCCTCCTGACCGTTGAAGGAGGTTTTCGGACCTTCGTGCGAGCATGCGGTGAGGCCGAGCGAAAGAAAGAGCATCCACAATCGGGTGCGCAAAGACTGCTCCGGAGTCGAGAGGTCGTGGTGGGAATAGTAGCAGGTGTGCGTGTCGGCGGTCCATCCGGGAGCAGGCGGCGCCTTCGCGGCGGTGCCGCTCGTCTTAGATTTGGCTTCAATCCCTCGTCGCGTAAAGCGAACGCGAGCTCACATCGGTGAAGATTCTTCCGCGGTACATTATCCGCGAGCACGTTGGGCCGCTCATTTTCTCGTTGTCGGCGCTGACGGTCCTGCTGCTCCTGAACCAGGTGGCGAAGCAATTCGGCCAGCTGGTGGGCAAGGGATTGTCGTGGGCGATCATCGGCGAATTCTTTTTGTTGTCGCTTCCGTTCATCGTGGCAATGACGCTGCCGATGGCGGTCCTGGTCGCGGTGCTGTACGGGTTCAGCAGATTGGTCGCGGAGAACGAGGTGACGGCGCTCCGCGCGTCGGGGGTGAGCGTGAACCGCATCGTGGCGCCGGTGATGGCGGGCGGGGTGGTGTTGGCGCTGCTCATGCTGATGTTCAACGATCAGGTGTTGCCGCGGGCGAATCATCGGCTGCGCACGCTGCAAACGGACATCGCGCGGAAGAAGCCGACGTTCGCGCTGCGCGAGCAGGTGATCAACGAGGTGATTCCCGGGCGCATCTTCCTCAAGGCCGGGCACATCGACAACGCGACCAATCGGATGCGGGAAATCTTCATCTACAATTTCGAGGATCCGGCGCATCGCAAGACGATTTACGCCGACAGCGGCGTGATGGGGCTGACGACGGACGAGAGCACGCTCGAGATGACGCTGCACCACGGCTTCGTGCTGCAGACGCCTAACGACGACCCGGCATCGCTGCAGCGATTGTACTTCACGACCGATGTCGTGCGCGTGCGCGGCGTGACCAACAAGTTCGAGAAGACGGAGAAGGACGACTATCGCGGCGAGCGCGAGATGACCGTCTGCCAGATGAATCAGGAATATCAGACGGGCGCGTATCAGCTCGCGCTGGCGCGGAGCGAGCTGGCGGCGAACCTCGGCAACACGGCGAGTTACGCGGCGACGGGGCGTCGTCCGGGGACGGGGGCGCTGCCGGCGCGGCGGGACAAGCGGACCTCCGGCGAGCTGTACTGCGATCTCATCCGCAGCGCACTCGGCGCCGTGGGTGTGCCATCGGCGGATGCCGCCGTGGTGCCACAGGCGCAGCAGAGCGTGCCGGCCAAGCGCGATGCGAGGGCCGCGGGGCGGCAGCACGGAGCGGCCGCGCGCGGGGCGGCGCCGGCGAAGCCGCCGGCAACCACGTTAGGCGGCTTGCATCCGCTCGTGACCACGCCCGGCCGCGCGGCGACCGTCCCGGTGCGCCCACAGTTAGGCATGGCGCCGATCCCGTTCGTGACGCCGGCGCAGATCGCGGTGATCGAGTCGCGCATGACCGATGCGCGCATCACCATGGCGCGCTATCAGGTCGAGATCCAGAAAAAATTCGCGCTGGCCGCGGCGTGCGTCGTGTTCGTGCTCTTCGGGGCGCCGATCGCGCTGCGATTCCCGCGCGGCGGCGTGGGCGTCGTCATCGTCGTCAGTGTGGTCGCGTTCGGGATCTATTACGTGTGCCTCATTGGCGGAGAAGCGTTGGCCGACAAGCTCCTGCTCAGCCCGTTCTGGTCGATGTGGGCCGCGAACGCGATTTTCGGCGTGATCGGCGCGGTGATGCTGGTGCGCTCGCAGCGCGTCGGCGCCACCGCGGCGACGCGCGACACCTCGGAGCTCATCGAGCGCGCGCGGGTGTGGGCCGCGCGCCAGCTCGGGCGCGTCGGCGTTCGCGTTGGGCGGAGGACCGCATGAAGCGGCTGATGCATCCGCTGGACCGGTACGTCCTCGCGGAGTTCAGCAAGATTCTGATTGCCGCCGCGCTGGGCTTCCCGCTGCTGGCGATCGTCATCGATGCGACAGACCACCTGCAGAAGTATCTCAGTCGGAACCTGAGCTGGGGTCAGATCGCCCTCAGCTATCTGTATTGGGTGCCGGACTCGATGTTCATGGTGCTGCCGGCCGCGGTGCTGTTCGCGGCGGTTTTCTCGATCGGCGCATTCACGCGGCATTCCGAGGTGACGGCGGCGAAGGCCTCGGGCATTAGCTTTCACCGGCTCATCGCGCCCATCCTGCTCGCGTCCGTCGTCACGGCGCTGTTCACGCTATTTTTGGGCGAGCTCGTCCCGGTGACGGACCGCAAGCGGAACGACATTCTCGAGGAGCGGAAGTTCACGGGTGTGAGCGACCGGTTCAACTTCGCTTATGAAGCACAGCGCGGGCGCGTGTACCAGATTTCGTCGTTGAACGTGGACCGGAGAGCGATCGACCACGTGACCATCGAGCGGAAAGGCAGCGGACCGACGTATCCGACGTATCTCGTGGCGGCGCAGTCGGCGCGATGGGACACGACGCGCCACGTGTGGATGCTGCACCGGGGCGAGCTGCACGTGATTCCGGATTCGCTGCAGACGATCTCGATTCACTTCGACTCGTTGCGCGACAACGCGTTCACGGAGGGTCCGGCCGATCTCACGGCGACGCCGCCGAGCCCCGATGAGATGCGGTACCTGGAGCTGCAGCGATTCATCGGCGCGCTCGAGCGGTCGGGTGC